>JARRKE010000055.1 GCA_037388465.1 Gammaproteobacteria bacterium | reverse complement strand
CAGGCCGCCTTGCCTGGGGAAACGCTCTTGAATGGCAGGCAAAAGTCACCGGACGGGATCTCGATCCCGCCGCCCTGGTTTCCGAATTGACGGGACGGGTGGGGTTCGAGCTGCAAGCGAACGGAACCGCCCAACAGGCCAGCGTCAACCTGAACGCCCTGAATGGAACGCTTCGTCAACAGCCGCTGCGCGGCAAGGCCAGGGCGCAATGGTCCAGCGACGCGCTGCGCTTCGATCAGCTGGAAATAAAACTCGGCGCCTCGACACTGGATGCGCGCGGCCGATTGTCCCGGGACAGCGATCTGCTTTTCGCGCTCGGCATTCCGAACCTTGCGCAACTGTGGCCCACCGCCGCAGGCCGGATACAAATCAACGGGCGTTTCACCGGCACGCCAACGCGTCCCGCCCTGCGCCTGGACGCCACGGGCCGTGCGCTCAGACTGGGCGCGGCGACGCTCGAATCCGCGACGCTACGCTCGCGCGCCCTGGGACAGGGACGTAACCGCGTCACCTTGTCCGCCCGGAATCTGCACGCTCCCTCGACCGATCTGAGCCGGCTCAGGCTGACGCTGACCGCCGGTCTGCAGGGTGCGGTCGAGGCATCCTTCTCAGCCAGGTCCACGCACGGCAGCGCGCGCCTGGCCATCGACGGGCAATGGCAGGGCGGCCGACTCAAGGGACGGATCGCGCAATTCGAAGTCAGTCCCACCGGGGGCGCGGCCTGGCGCCTGCCCGCCCCCAGCGCCCTGACCGCGACCACGCAGGCAATCCAGCTCGCACCGACCTGCCTGACCGACACCGGGGACAGCCGTCAGCACCTTTGCATCGAGGGCACCGTCAGCCGCCAGGGGCCTTCTCCATTGGATATCGACGGGCACGGCATCCCCCTCGCCGTCCTGAATCCGGGCCTGCCGCAGGGCTATCTTCTCGCCGGGCGCCTGGACCTGAAGGCGCACCTGACCGGCACCTGGCAAACGCCCGACGCCACCGCCCGCCTGACCACGCGGGGCGCCAGCCTGCATACCCCGCGTCAGCAGCCGGCGCAGACCCTGGCCTTCGCCCTCGAGCCTCTGACCCTGCAACTTCAGAACCGGACTTTGTCCGTCGGACTGCAGGCGACGCTGCCGGCCTCCGGCCGTCTCGACGGCACATTGCAGGTAAACGGCTTCAACACGCCCCGCGCCTCCCTGCAGGGCAACCTGCGGGGTGAACTACCCGATCTCGGTTTTCTGCAAAGCTTTCCGCTACCGGTGGAAATCCGCTCCGGCTCGGCCAGCCTGGACATCAAAACCGCAGGCGCGGCCGACAAGCCGCGGCTCAGCGGCCAGGCCCGCGTCGACCGCCTCGCGTTCGTGCTGCCCCTGGCCGGCATCGACGTCACCGACGGATCACTCGATCTCACACGATCCACAACGACAAGCCCCTGGCGCACAAAGGGTTCGGCGCACTCGGGCAAAGGAACGCTCGAGTGGCAGGGAACCGTCGAGGGACTCGACGTCGCCCGTCCCCGGGCGCAACTCACGCTCAGCGGACACGATTTCGAAGCGCTGAACCTGACCGGCATCGAGGCCAGCGTCTCGCCCGACATGACCGTGGACCTGAACCCCGACCTGCTGAAACTGCGCGGCCGTCTCACACTCGATCGCCTCGATGTGCACGTGCGCCGCCCCCCGCCAGAAGCCATCAGCATCTCGCCGGATACCGAAGTGGTCGGCCGCCAGACTGAAAAACGCAGCCGCGGCCCCGCCGTCGATGCCCAGCTTGCGCTGGACCTGGGTCAGAACGCACACGTTTCAGCCTATGGACTGGTGGGGCAGATCGCGGGGGCATTGGAACTCAAACAACAGGGGGCACAGCCGCCGACGGCCGAAGGCGTTGTCACTCTGGACAAGGCCCGCTACCAGGGTTATGGCCTGGATCTGCCGATAACCAGCGGCCGGCTGTTGTTCGCCGGCCCCGTGGACAATCCCGGCCTGGATATCACCGCCGAACGCAAGACGGCCGACGTAACCGCCCGCCTGCACCTGACCGGAACCCTGCGCGAACCGGTTTCCCAGGTCAGCTCGGAACCGGCCCTGCCGCAGGAAGAGGCGCTGTCC
Source organism: Gammaproteobacteria bacterium (assembly GCA_037388465.1). NCBI lineage: Bacteria > Pseudomonadati > Pseudomonadota > Gammaproteobacteria > Gammaproteobacteria bacterium. The sequence continues at coordinate 11,339 of JARRKE010000055.1, read as the reverse complement.
TACCTGCTCACCGGCCACGGCCTGTCCGATGCCTCGCGCAGCGACGCCGCGCTGCTGGTCAGGGCCGTCGCCAGCCTGCACATGGACAGCGAAGGCGGCGGCCTGATGAACCGGCTGGAACAGCGCACCGGCCTGGATGAAATCTCGGTGCAGGGTGGCGAAAGCTTCGACCAGACCTCGCTCCTGCTCGGCAAATATCTCTCTCCGAAGCTCTATCTGAGCTACACCCAGGGCATGCTCAAACGCATGAGCAGCATCGGCCTGCGTTACCAGCTCACACCCCAGGTGCAGGTCCAGATCGATTCCGGCGAGGCGCAGGCCGCCGACGTGCTGTACCGTCTGCGATATTGAGGCGTGAGGCGTGAGGCGTGAGGCGTGAGGCGTGAGGCGGAGTGTACTTCCTTATCCCCCTAAAAAAATGCCCCGGCGATGCCGGGGCAAATCTGGAGTCGATTGATTGATAACCGCCCGTTCCCTCAGGCGGCTTGACGCACTGTCGTACTTGCTTGTCGTCGGCCCCTAGAACACCGCGGTGAGCTGCAGATCCAGGCGGTTGCCCATGGAATCCGCCACCGCTTCGGCATTGGTCCGTGCGGGGCCTGCCGGAATTTCGCTGGCATTCGGCACCTTCATGTCGCGGATCGCATAGTTCACGGTGAAGCGGGTGTTGTTGGACAGGAAGTACTGCCCGCCCACGGTCCAGGTGGTGAAGGTACGTTCCGCCGCCTTGTTGTTGGTCAGCGAGTCGTAGTAGTCGTACCGCAACTGCAGCTGGACGTTATGGGTCACGTAGAAACCACCCTGCAGGTAATCACCCCAGGCCCGGTTGTAGCTGTCCGGGTAAATCTTCCAGCAACCGGCGCCGGCACCGCTGGTGCAGGAAGCGTCCGCGAAGGGGCTGCCCGTCATGATCATGCCGTAACCGCCCATGTAACCGCCCTGAACAAAGAAGCCCATGGGACGGCGTTGATTGCGCGAAAACTCACCGCCAACCCCGAAACGCGCCATGTTGTAGTTGCTGTCGGAGAGGTTGCTGAGCTTGCGCTCACCCTGGTGGAACCAGGTCCACAGGCTGGCCTCGTTGCGGTACGGACCCGCGCCACTCAGGATATAGGCGCCCTTGACCATCGCGTAGGTGTCCACGCTGTTGGTGGTATTGCCCTTGGTGATCGGTGCGCCATTGCCGGCCATCACCGAGTAGCTCAGCTCCCAGGGGCCGAAGTCGAACCAGTTGAACACCTTGAGGCCGGTGTCGCGGAAAGCGTTCATGCCGGTAACATCAGTCTTGGAAAAGGTGTAACCAGCGGCTGCACTGCCGCCCAGCGTGGCCTTCGGGTCGATGTATTTTTCCAGGATCAGCTGCTGGGTGGCCGTGGTGAAGTTCACGAACGGCAGCACCGGAATACCGACCTGACTGGCCTCCAGCGGACCCGGGGTCTTTTGCGCCCCGAAGGAGATGCGCGCCACCTTCTTGAACCGGTTCCAGGTGACGAAGGCATCGGTGACCGACGGCGTTTGGTTGTTGAAGTAGGTCTGGCCGTTGTTACCCCATTCGGTAAGGATGAAGTAATCCAGGTCGTTGTCCAGCGGGGTCAGCGTACCGCGGACACCGATACGGGCACGGAACAGGTTGAAGCTGTTGGTGCTGTTAAGGTCGGGGCCGATACGGTTAAAGGCCGCCGTTGTGTCATTAAAGCCCGCCACCGGACCCAGCAGACCCGTCATTTTTTTGCCGTCGGTTACCGAATAGAGGGGCTGAATGAACCCCCAGACCTTGGCATGTGGCGACTGGCCGGGACGCGGGGTCGTGCCGTACAGCTGCATCCAGTTCGCGGCATTGGCCGACTGCATGGCGAACAGGCTCGCACCGGCAACGGCGGCGGTTAGTACGTGTTTCTTTATACGTTGGAAATTCACACGTGAATTCATGCTCCACTCCCCTTTGGTGTGGTGGATATAAGGGTTATTGGTGTTCGTAACCGATCAGGGCTTGATCAGGGTGTAGCCGTGCTGTTCCAGATCGATGATGCGTGCCGCACCGGCGGGCACGACCACGGCATGCGGATTCAGCTTGGGCTTGTAGCCGAGCTTTTTGGTGAAGGCGTGCAGGGTGTTGTTGCAGGCACTGAAACGGATATCGTCGCTCGCCACGAGGTTCGCGATGCGACCCTTGTTGACGTTGTCGGCCAGCAGCAGCTTGAGGCCGGGACCGAATGCGACGATCTCGATGTCGACATTGTCCGGACCGTAGTAGTTGGCCAGGTTCTTGGCGACGTTGAGCACCAGCGTCTGCTTGAAGGGATCGCGGTCGCTGAGCTGCAGAACGATATGGTGCTTGGCGAAGGGTTTGTTCTCGATCGGCGGCATCTGCACGGTGCTTGCCGCGAAGCTTCGCAGCGGTACGCCGACAGCGAATACACACAGGCACAGTGCGGCCAGGAAAGGATAAATGGAACGCCTCATGTTTCTTCTCCTCAGGCTGGATAACGAATTGTCGTTATGTTCGAGAGACCGGTTACCGCTCTCTCTTCCCCCTTTAAGAGGCGAGTGCATTCCCATTTATTCCATTTTTATGACCGTATTTTCCAAAAGTTAAAAAATAAGCAACTATTAATATAAAAAACTAACACGCGAGATACCGTCGTACGCAGCAATTTATATTTTCAAATTCATATCCCGACGTACGATGAAATCCGTGAAAATAACCGTTCCAGCCGGATATAAATGGAATATTCCCTCCTATTGCTGCATCCTTACGAACAGAGGAGGATGGAAATGACATTACTCTATGACCTGCTCGATCCCACCCGAAACCTTAAAAAACGGCTGGGTGAGGAGCGAGGGAGACTGTTTCGCATGGCCTATGCGTGGTGTTGCGAATCGGCCCTGGCCGACGACCTCGTCCAGGAGACCATGACCAAGGCGCTGCAGAATATCCACCAGCTGCGCGATCCGGAGCGGCTGCAGAGCTGGCTGTATGCCATTTTGCACAACTGCTGGCGCTCGTATCTGCGTCAGCTTCGACCGCAGGGTTCGCTGGACGAGGAAGTCCTTTGCTGTGAAGACTGCCCCGAGCGGGAAAACGACCGCCAGCAGATCATCAGCACCGTCCGCAACGCCATTGCCAAGCTGCCGCTGGGGCAGCGCGAGGTGGTCACCCTGGTCGATCTCAACGGCTTCACCTACGCGGAAGTCGCCGAGATACTGGAAATGCCCATCGGTACTGTGATGAGCCGGCTGAGCCGCGCCCGCCGCAGTCTGCAGTCGACGCTTGCCAGCGTCTATGAAGAATCCGTGCCCGTCACGAGCCGGATCAGGAGGATCAAATGAACCGCAAAACGACCACGGAAGACATGCGGCTTCACGCCTTTATCGACAATGAACTCGATGCGGCCGATCGCACCGAACTGCTTACCGATATGGAACAGGACGAGACGCTGCGCCTCCAGGTCTGCGACCTGCGCCGCACCAAGGAACTCGTCCAGCAGGCCTTCGACGTAGACGCCCTCCAGCCGCCACGCCGCCGCGTCCCGCGCCTTTCCTCGTCCTGCGGACGCTACGCCGTGGCCGCCACACTGGTCATCGGCCTGATGCTGGCGAGCTTTATGGGCGGCTGGTACAGCCGCCAGGGGCCGGCAGCGCAGATGCCGACCGGAGAGAATGGCCTGCACGGCATTTCGATCAGCCACACCGGCTACACGCAGCGCGATCGTGTACTGCTGCACATCGCCAGCGCCAGCCACGTGAAATTCGCCGAAACCCTGGATCAGGCCCAATACCTGCTCAAGACCTACAAGAAGGAAGGCATCAAGGTCGAGGTGATCGCCAACTCGGGCGGGCTGATGCTGCTGCAGAACAACGGCTCGGCGTATTCCAAGCGCGTCATGGACCTGATGAAAAAGTACCCGAACCTCAGCTTCGTGGCCTGCCACAATGCCATCAAGAATGCCGAAAAAGAGGGCGTCAAGGTCAACCTGATCAAGGACACCAAGATCGCCCCCAGCGCGATCGGCGAGATCATCAAACGCATGCGTCAGGGATGGGTTTACATCAAGATCTGACCCCTTTCCGCCGACGCAATCGCCTTGCCGTCAGGCCGGCCGGGGAACCCGGCCGGCCGATTCCGGTCTGTTGATTCGAGACAAACCCACCCCAGTCAGGACCGGAAGCATGTTCTTGATTCACAGACGCCACCTCAAGATGATCGCCCCCATCGGGCTCTTTTTGCTCGCCTTTGGCCTGCAGGCCTGTTCACGCGAACAGCAGTCGCAGTCCACGGTGCAGACCCCCGCCCAGCCCGCGGTGACCCAAACCGCCCCGGCCGCCACCGCAGCCCCGTCCACGCCCGCACGGCTGCCCAACTTCACGGGCCTGGTCGAAAAGGCCGCCCCGGCCGTGGTGAGTATCACCGGGGTGCGCACCCTCAAAGACAACGGCATGGCGGAACACCTGTTCCCCCAGCTGCCGCCGGACAGCCCGTTTCGCCAGTTCTTCAAACACTTCTTCGGTCCGCAGGGCCCCTCCGGCCCGCCGCAGAACGCCAAGGAACGCATCCTCGGTTCCGGCTTCATCATTTCGTCCGACGGCTACATCGTGACCAACCGCCACGTCGTGGTGGGTGACAGCGACCTCAAGGTGCGCCTGCATGACCGGCGCGTGTTCGATGCCAAGGTCATCGGCATGGACAAACGCAGCGATATCGCCCTGGTCAAGATCGATGCCAAGGACCTGCCCACCCTCACGCTCGGCGACTCCGCCAAGCTCAAGGTCGGCCAGTGGGTGCTGGCCATCGGCAGCCCGTTTGGATTCGACTACAGCGCGAGCCAGGGCATCATCAGCGCCCTGTCACGCAACCTGCCTGATGAAAACTACGTACCCTTCATCCAGACCGACGCCGCCGTGAACCCCGGCAACTCGGGCGGCCCGCTGCTGGACCTCTCGGGCCAGGTCATCGGGGTCAATTCCCAGATCTTCACCAAGTCCGGCGGCTTCATGGGCCTGTCCTTCGCCATCCCGATCAACGTGGTGAAGGACGTCATCGCCCAGCTCAAGGCGCACGGCAAGGTCAGCTACGGCTACCTCGGTGTGCTGATCCAGGACATGACCGACGCGCTCGCCAAATCCTTCGGGCTGTCCCAACCGGAAGGGGCGCTGGTCGCCAAGGTCGAACCCAAAAGCCCGGCGGCCGAGGCCGGCGTCAAACCCGGCGACATCATCACCGAGTTTGACGGCCATCCCGTCCACGATGCTTCGGACCTGCCCCCGCTGGTCGGCTCCACCGCGGTGGGCAAGCAGGTGCCGCTGGTCGTCCTGCGCGACGGCAAGCACCTGACCCTGCATGTCACCATTGCCGCCCTCAAGGAGCCCAAGAAGGTCGAGGAATCCTCCGCGGGCAACGGCTCCGCCCATCACGGCCGGCTCGGCGTCGCCGTGCAGGACATGAGCGCCCGGCAGCGGGAATCGGCCGGCGTGGGCGACCGCGGCGTGCGCATCGTCTCCGTCGACGGCAACACCCCGGCGGCCCAGGCCGGTCTCCAGCCCGGCGACATCATCCTGAGCTTCAATCGGCATGACGTCAGCGACAGCGAATCCTTCGCCAGACTGGTTCGCGAAGCACCGGCCGGACGCCCCATCCCCCTGCTCGTCCAGCGCGGCAAGCAGCCCATGTATCTGGCCGTCACCCTGCCGGCCAAATAACGGTACGGGACGGGCGGCATAGCCGCCCGTCCCTTTTTCCGCAATCCTCCGCAACGGGAAGCCCTCTCCCCGGTATCCTGATCCGCCCGCACCCCTCCTTCCCACCGTCTGCATTTCATTCAGCGCCATAACCGCTGAACACCGCGATCTTCCCCGACGAATCCTGCGCCCGGACCGGTCGCTCTTCATGCCCCCGACCGGCGGTTAAGTTTGATTTCAGTCAAATGTCTTATGGTTTCACACCAAAGTAACTCAGACGTTCAGCTTGAATTCAGACAAGCGATCTAGACTCAGTCTTAAAGCGGCCGGACCTCATATCCCGACCGCGGAGGATCCTAGTAATGAGAACAAAAACGCTCGGGATCGCCCTGCTTATTTCCTCTTTGCTTGGTGCGACCCTGCCAGCCTTCGCCGGCCCCGTCATGGGCAAGCCGGAACCCGGCCAGCCTGAGGTGGACCGCTCCCTCACCCTGTCTCAATTGGTGGAGGAGACCTACGCCCGCCTGCCGAACAACATCACGGTCGAGGCCCTGGCGACCCAGACCAAGGCGTTGCAGCGCCTGGGCCGCGGCTGGTTCGGCAACGCCCCTTCGGCCTACGGCAGCTACCGCAGCGACCAGCCCTACAAGGACACCGGCACGGTGGAAGGCGAGTTGGGGGTCGATCTGCCGCTGCCGAACTGGGGCCAGCGCAGCGCAGCCAAACAAATGGCCAACGAAGCCGCCCAGGTGCAGACGGCCCGCACCCGGGCATTGCGCCTGAACGTTGCCGGACTGGTCCGTGAAGCCATCTGGAATCTGCGCCTCGCCCAGAACCGTTTCCACTTCGCCGAAGACAGCCTCGAGGCCTCTCAGAAACTGTTCGATTCGGTGCAAAAGCGCGTGGCCAAGGGCGACCTGGCCCGCTCCAACCAGCTGCTGGCCAAGACCGACCTGCTGCAGAAAAAAGGCGAGTACACCCGCTCCGAGGCCATCCTGAAACAGGCCGAGGCCACCTTCGAAAACCTGACCGGACGCAAGCTGCCCCCAGCCGGCGCACGCGAGACGCAGAGCACGATCGACCGCATCACGCCCGAACATCCGTTGCTGGCGACGGCCCGGGCCCAGCTCGGGCTCGATACCGCCCGCCTGAAATGGACCCGCGCCAAGGGCGCCGGCAACGCCGTTCTGGGGCTCGGCATCCGGCGCGACCGCGCGGACCGCCAACTGCCCTATGACAACAGCGCCCTGATCACCCTGAGCATTCCGTTCGCCACCGGCGCGTATTCCGCGCCGGGCATCGCCGAGGCCAACATGGCCCGCAGCGAAGCCGCGGTCCATTACCGCCATCTCGAACACACCCTCGAGCTGGGTCTGATCCATGCGCGGCAAACCGTTACCGCCGATCGCGCCGAGCTGGACGCGGCGCGCGAACGCGCCCAGCTCGCCACCGAGTATCTCGACATGAACCGCAAGGCCTTCTCGGCCGGCGAGATCGATCTGTTCACCCTGCTGCGCATTCAGAGTGAAACGCAGGCTGCCCGTCTGGAGGCGGGTCAGCGCGCCATTCTGCTGCGTCGTGACACGGCCCGTTACAACCAGGCATCAGGAGTCCTCCCATGAACCGTTTACATCTCGCCGCGGCGCTGATCGCCGTCACGGTGATCCTCAGCCCCGCCGCGCGCAGCGCGGCCGCCGAACCGGTCAAGCTCAGCGAATCCCAGCTGGCCCAGCTCGAGGTCAAGACCGTCGCGCCCAAACCGGTCACCGACGTACCGCTGCCGGGCGCACCGGCACGAGTGCAGGTTCCCCCGCAGGCCGAGCGCGTGGTGGCCGCCCCGCGGGCCGGATTGATTACCGAAGTCCGCGTGGCCGAAGGCCAGAGCGTGAAACAGGGCCAGGTGCTGGGCGGCATCGAGAGCCCGGGGGTACTGGCCCTGCAGCGTGATTACCTGGACGCCCTGTCCGCCTACCATCTGGCCAAGGCGCAGTACACCCGCGACCAGGATCTGTTCAAGGACGGCATCATCGCCGAACGGCGCATGCAGGAAACCGAACAGGCCTACCGCGAGAAACAGAACGCTCTCGCCGCCGCCCGCCAGTTGCTGATGGGTGCTGGTTTCACCAAGACCGACATCAGCCGGCTGGCGAATACCCAGCGCATGTCGCCGATTCTCGAGGTACGCGCACCCATCGACGGGGTGGTGCTCAAACGCATGATCTCGCCGGGCGAGCGCGTCAACGATCAGCAGCCGCTGTACCACATCGCGGATATCTCCACCCTGTGGCTGGATATCTCCCTGCCGGCCGAACAGCTCGCCGGTGTGCGGGCCGACCTGCCGGTCACGGTGCCCGGTTGCGCGGTTCCCGCCCGCGTCATCCTGGTCGGCGCGGTGGTGGATCCGACCAACCAGACCATCATGGTCCGCGCCGCGCTGGACAAGCCCTGCGACCTGCTGCGTCCGGGGCAGGTGGTTCAGGCGCAGATCTACAGCCATCGCGACCAGCCGGTGCTGAGCGTGCCGCAGCAGGCCGTGGTCACCAATGCCGGCAAGGACTGGGTGTTCGTACGCGAAGGCAAGGGCTATGCAGCACAGCAGGTCCACCTGATCACCCGCGCCAATGACCAGGCATTTATCGAATCCGGACTTGATCCCAAGGCCCAGGTCGCCGTGACTGAAATCGCCACCCTCAAGGCTGCCTGGGTAGGGATGGGAGGCGAATAATGACACGCCTGATTCAATTCGCGCTGACCCAGCGGCTGCTGATGCTGCTGGCGGCGGTGCTGCTGGTGGGCGGCGGCTACATCGCATTCAACGGCCTGCCCATCGACGCCTTTCCCGACGTTTCCCCGACCCAGGTCAAACTGATCGTCAAGGCGCCGGGCATGACGCCCGAAGAGGTGGAGAGCCGCATCATCGCGCCGGTCGAGACCGAACTGCTCGGCATTCCGCGCCAGGTCATGCTGCGTTCCAAGGCCAAATACGCCATCGCCGACATCACCCTGGATTTCGAGGACGGCACCGACATCTACTGGGCCCGCCAGCAGGTGACCGAACGCCTTAACCAGGTGTGGGGCGACCTGCCCAAGGGCATCAGCGGCGGGGTGGCCCCCATCACCACGCCGTTGGGCGAGATGTTCATGTTCACCATCGAGGGCGGCAACCTGTCCCTGATGGAGCGCCGCAACCTGCTCGACTGGACCATTCGTCCGGCGCTGCGCACCGTGCCCGGCGTGGCCGACGTCAACGCCCTGGGCGGCCTGGTACGCAGCTTCGAGGTCGTGCCGGACGAGGCCAAACTGGCCGCACGCGGCGTGGCGCTGAACACGCTGCTCGACGCCCTGTCGGCCAATAACCGCAACGACGGCGCGGGCCGCATGAACGACGGCGAAGAGGCCCTGCTGGTGCGCTCCGAAGGCCGCATCAAGACACTGGATGACGTGCGCAACATCGTGGTCGCGGTACGCAACAACATCCCCATCACCGTCGGCGACGTGGCCGAGGTTCGCATCGGCGCCATCACCCGTTACGGCGCGGTGACCGAGGATGGTAAAGGCGAGGCCGTGGAAGGACTGGTGCTGGGCCTGCGCGGCGCCAACGCGCGCGAGGTGGTCGCCGGCGTAGAGGCGAAACTCAAGGAACTGGAACCGACCCTGCCCAAAGGGGTGAAACTCTCGGTGTTCTATAACCGCGGCCACCTGGTGGAACGCGCGGTGCATACCGTCACCAAGGCGCTGGAAGAGGCCATCATCCTGGTGCTGGTGTTGCTGTTGCTGTTCCTGGGTAACCTGCGCGCCGCATTGACGGTCGCGCTGGCTCTGCCGCTCGCGGCACTGATCACCTTCATCCTCATGCGATGGTTCGGCATGAGCGCCAACCTGATGAGCCTCGGCGGCCTGGCCATCGCCATCGGCATGTTGGTCGACGCCGCGGTCGTGGTGGTGGAAAACATCGTCAGCGAACTGGCCGACGAGGAACGCGCCAAGCGCCTGCCGCGACTGCACCTGATCTTCCGGGCGGTGCGCGAGGTCGCGCAGCCGGTCACCTCGGGCATGCTGATCATCATCATCGTGTTCCTGCCGCTGCTCACCCTGCAGGGCCTGGAAGGCAAGCTGTTCCGACCCGTCGCGCTGACCATCGTGTTCGCCCTGGCGGGTTCGCTGCTCATGTCGCTGACCATCATCCCGGTGATCGCCTCGCTGCTGCTGCGCAAGGTCTCGCACGAGGAGCCCTGGCTGCCGCGCAAACTGCATGGTCTGTACGAGCCCGCCCTGCACTACGCCCTGGCCCACAGCCGCATCGTAATCAGCGTGGCCCTGGTACTGCTGATCATCACCGGCATCGTCTACACCCGCATCGGCAAGACCTTCATGCCGACCATGGACGAGGGGGACATGATCGTGCAGCTCGAATCGCTGCCCTCGATCAACCTGCAGCACTCACTCGACCTGAACCTGAAGGTACAGCGCGCGCTGATGCAGCAGGTGCCGGAAATCACCCGCATCGTGGCCCGCTCCGGCGCCGACGAGATCGGCCTGGATCCCATGGGTCTGAACGAAACGGATACCTTCCTGGTTCTCAAACCGCGTTCCGAATGGAGCGTGGATTCCAAGGAGGCGCTGATCGAAAAGATCCGTGGCGTGCTCAAGCAGATTCCCGGTTACAACTTCGGCTTTACGCAGCCGATCGAGATGCGCGTTTCCGAAATGCTGACCGGCGTGCGCGGCGATCTGGCCGTGAAGATATTCGGCACCGACCTCGGCGAGCTCAACACCAAGGCCCAGCAGGTCGCACAATTGCTGCGCGGCATTCCCGGCGCGCAGGACGTGCTGACGACCGAGAACAAGGGCATGCAGTACCTGCAGCTCAAGATAGACCGGCTCGCCGCCGGGCGCTTCGGCATTTCGGTGGACCAGCTGGAGCAGGTCCTGCGCGCCCAGGTCGAAGGCATCCAGCTCGGCATCGTGCAGGAAGGCATCCAGCGCACCCCGTTGATCGTGCGCGCGCCGGCCAGCCTGCGTGATGCGCCCAGCGTATTCGCCGCACAGCGCATCGCTTTGCCCGACGGCCGGTTGGTGCCGCTGTCCATGCTGGCGCACATCCAGCGCGTGGAAGGCGTGGTGTCCATCGACCGCGAGCGCGGCAGCCGCTACACCGTGGTGCGCGCCAACGTGGAAGGACGCGACTTGGTGAGCTTCGTGGAAGACGCCAAAAAGCTGGTTGCCGAAAAGGTCTCGCTGCCCAGCGGTTACCACATCGAATGGGGCGGTCAGTTCGAGAATCAGCAGCGCGCCGCGAAGCGCCTGTCCATCGTGGTGCCGATCGCCATCGGCCTGATCTTCCTGATGCTGTTCTCCACCTTCGGCTCGGTTCGCCAGGCCATCCTGGTGCTGACCAACATCCCGTTCGCGATGATCGGTGGGGTGTTCGCGCTATGGATATCCGGCGCCTACCTGTCGGTGCCGGCCTCGGTGGGCTTCATCGCCCTGCTGGGTATCGCGGTGCTGAACGGCGTGGTGATGCTGACCTACTTCAACCAGTTGCGCGCCACCGGCATGGACATGGCGCGCGTGGTGGTGCTCGGCGCGACCCGCCGGCTGCGCCCGGTGCTGATGACCGCGACCATCGCCGCCTTCGGTCTGGTGCCGTTGCTGTTCGCCAC
>JARRKE010000054.1 GCA_037388465.1 Gammaproteobacteria bacterium | reverse complement strand
AACACCATGAAGGCCTCGATCCCCATGAAGCGCCTGGGCGACGTGGAGGACATCGGCACCGCGGCGCTGTTCTTCGCGCAGGAGAACGCCGGCTACATCACCGGCCAGTCGCTGATCGTGGACGGCGGACAGATCCTGCCGGAAACCCTGGAAGCGGTGGACGCCTGAGGCGAAGACGGCCATGCACTGGAAAGACCGCTACCGCTCGTTTTACTACCAGGCCGCGGACATCCCCGATCTGGACCTGGACAAGTCGCGCACCGCGCTGCTGGTGATCGACATCCAGAACACCTACATGGAGCGGCCGAATCCCGAGGAGCTGGAAGGGGACGCGCTGGCCGAGTACGAGGCATGGACGCCTTTTCACGAGCGCATGAACGAAACGGTGATACCCACCGTGCGCCGCATGCTGGCGTATTTCCGTTCCGGGAACATGCCGGTGTTCCACGCGCGCATCGCGTGCCTGACGCCGGACGGAACGGACCGTTCGCTGAGCCAGCGCAGGCCGGGGTTCAACAACCTGCTGCTGCCGCATCAGGAACACCCTTCGCAGCTTTTCCCGCCGGTCGGTCCGATCGAGCACGAGATCGTGGTGACCAAGACCACGGACTCGGCGCTCACCGGCACCAACCTGCGGCTGCTGCTGCACAACATGGGCGTCGAGCACGTGGTGGTGTGCGGCATCTTCACTCGAGCACGAGATCGTGGTGACCAAGACCACGGACTCGGCGCTCACCGGCACCAACCTGCGGCTGCTGCTGCACAACATGGGCGTCGAGCACGTGGTGGTGTGCGGCATCTTCACCGACCAGTGCGTGGCCTCGACGGTGCGCAGCCTGGCGGACGAAAGCTTCAACACCGTGGTGATCGAGGACGGCTGCGCGGCGGGCTCGGACGAGCTGCACCACAAGGAGCTCGAGATCATCAACAACATCTACTGCCAGGTCGTGGCGGCGGATGACCTATTTCAGATTTTCGAAGAGAGAACGTAATGCTTGAGACAGGAATGGCGGGAAGCGTTTCCCAGCTGAACAGCGCGGCAGATCGCAGCGCGCGCAAACAGGAAATACTCGACAAGTCGGTCAAGTACTGGAACCCCGGCAAGACCAAATTCTGGCAGTCGGTGGGCATCGACCTGGTGATCGGCAAGCGTGAGGGTTATTGCCTGTACGACATGGACGGCAAGCGCCTGATCGACGTGCACCTGAACGGCGGCACCTACAACCTCGGGCATCGCAACCCGGAGGTGGTGAAGACGCTGGTCGAGTCGGTGCAGGAGTTCGACATCGGCAACCATCACTTCCCTTCCATCGCGCGAGCGGAGCTGGCCGAGCAGCTGGTGAAGAATTCGCCCGAGGGGCTCAACCACGCCATCTACGCCAGCGGCGGCGGCGAGTCGATCGACATCGCCCTGAAGTCGGCGCGCTTCGGCACCGGCAAGCGCAAGATCGTTTCGCTGGAGAAGTGCTACCACGGCCACACCGGCCTGGCGGTGGCGACGGGCGATCCGCGTTTTTCGAGCATGTTCCTGTCCGAGGGGTCGGCGGACGAGTTCGTCAAGGTGCCGTTCAACGACCTGGAGGCGATGGAGAACGCGCTCAAGGGCCGCGACGTCGCGGCGGTGATCATCGAGACCATTCCCGCGACCTACGGATTCCCGCTGCCCGAGCCCGGTTACCTGCAGGGTGTGCGCGAGCTGTGCACGAAATACGACGCGCTGTACGTGGCCGACGAGGTGCAGACCGGCCTGAGCCGCACCGGCAACCTGTGGTGCGTGGACACCTACGGCGTCACCCCGGACATCCTGGTCACGGCCAAGGGTCTGGGCGGCGGCATCTATCCCATCGGCGCGGTGCTGGTGAACGACCAGGCGGCCGGCTGGATGGAGGAGGACGGCTTCGGCCACATCTCCACCTTCGGCGGCTCGGAGCTGGGCTGCCGGGTGGCGTCGACCGTGCTTGAAATCTCGACCCGGGAGGCGGTGATCGGGAACGTGCGCGACATGAGCGCGTACTTCACCGAGCAGCTGCGCGCCATCCAGGACGAAAGCGAGGGCTTTTTCACCGAGATCCGGCAGGAAGGGCTGGTGATGGGGCTCAAGTTCGATCACCCGCAGGGCGCGGTGTTCGTCAGCAACGCGCTGTACCAGAACGGCGTGTGGGCGATCTTTTCCGGGCTGGACCCCAGCGTGCTGCAGTTCAAGCCCGGCGTGCTGATCGACAAACCCCTGGCCGACGAAGTGCTCGACATTCTGCGCCGCAGCATCAAGCAGGCCAAGGCAGCGATTTGAGGGTGTAGCTATGGGTTACGAGGCGACTGTTTCCGATGCCGACCTGGCCGTGATCGACGCCGCCGTCGCGCACAATCTGTGGCGCTGGGGCATTTCCGACACGGCGCGGGTGAAGCTGCTGAACCATTCCGAGAACACGACGTACAAGATCGAGGATGGGGATCAGTGTTACGTGCTGCGCGTGCACCGGCTGGGCTACCACACGCCGGAGACGATCGCCTCGGAGCTCGACTGGGTGTGCGACATCGGCCGCGATACCCCGATCCGTACCGCCGCCCCGATCACGGGATGTGACGCGGAACTGATTCAGCCCTTTCCCACCGCGCAGCAGGGCGAGCGCTACAGCGTGCTGTTCGAGTTCCTGGACGGCGAGGAGCCCAGCGAGGAGCACGACCTACCCGCATCGTTCGAACAGCTGGGCGGCATCACCGCCGTGCTCCACGAGCACAGCAGGCAGTGGATCACCGGGCGGCGCAGGCCGCAGCGGCCGGTGTGGGATTTCGAGCGCACCCTGGGCGGTACTCCGATCTGGGGCGAGTGGCGCCAGGGCATCGGCGTGACGCCGGAGGTGATTGCTCATATCAACCAGGGTGTGGCCAAGATCCGCAGCCGGCTCGAGGCCTACGGTTCGGGGCCTGACCGCTTCGGCCTGGTGCACGCCGACCTGCGGCTGGCGAACCTGCTCATTCATCAGGGCAACGTCAGCGTCATCGACTTCGACGACTGCGGCTACAGCTGGTTCATGTACGACCTGGGCAGCGCGCTGAGCTTCATCGAGCACAAGGACTACGTGCCCGAACTGATCGAGTCCTGGGTGAAGGGTTACAACGCGGTGCGCCCGCTGACCGAAGAAGAGCTGGAGATGATCCCCACCTTCATCATGCTGCGGCGGATTCTGCTGGTGGCCTGGCTGGGTTCGCACAGCGAGACCGAGCTCGCCAAGGAGATCGGCGAGGAATTCACGCCGCAGACCTGCGAGCTGGTGACCCGTTATCTGGACGGCACGCTGTTCGCCTGAGGCGTCCTGGGCCCAGACGTGATGCGGGCGCTGCCCGTGGAGGAGATCAGGCAGCACCCGCGTTCCGGTCGGATGGACCGGTTTGCCACACTGGTTGTCACTGGTGAATACGGTCGCGATCGCGGTCCTGATCCTGATCTTTGTCCTGGTCCTTGGTCTTGTCCTTATCCTTGGTGCGGTCGCGGTCCATCAGCTTCATCTTGTCCGGATCCTTGTCCCGGTCGCGCAAGCGATCACGATCCTGGTCCATATCCGGATCATGAATGCGATCCTGATCCTGAAGCCGGTCCTGATCGCGCGTACGGTCCTGGTCTGCCGCCAGCAGCAGGTCTGAGGGCAGCGTGCTGTAGCCCGGGTTCGGATCGTCCGCTTGTGCTGATGTGGCCACCAGGCCGGCACCGCCGGCCAGCAACACCGCCGCAGCGGTGAGCGCTGTTAGTCGTTTTGTGTTCATGGCAAAGCCTCCCACTGTCCAACCTGTGGCCATGACAAAGGTTCTTCTTATAAAGAAATAGATAGTCCCGGCGGTTGATTTGCGCCAGTGATTTAAGTCAAGAAAACCTCCGGTAGCCGCACGCCTGTGTGCCCATTGTTTTCCGATCGGTAATGTTCGACGAGGAACCAAACCGACAGGCCTTGGTCCCTTGCAATATCGGTGTGTGAGACCACACCGGAATTGTCGGAATGTCGATGTCTCTCAGCGCCCGCCGCGACATATGCCGCGGATCGGACTGCACGGACTGCCCCACGCGTGAACGGACCTTCACGCGCCAGGCTGAAACGATTCTTAACGTTCACTGGCGAGCACCGTTATGAGCAGCGAAAGCATTACGCCGTCGGAGATGGATTCCCTGAAACCCGAGCCGGAGTTCTCGGCCGGGCGAAGGCGGTTTCTGATCGCCTCGGTGGGCGTGGTCGGCGCGGCGGCGGCCGCGGCGTTCGCCGGCATCCTTATCGACGATATGAATCCCGACAAGGCCGTGGCCGCCCAGGGCGCGCCCATCGACGTGGACGTCAGCAAGATCGAGCCGGGCCAGCTTCTGCTCGTGGTATGGAAGAAAAAGCCGATCTGGATCCTGCACCGCAAGCAGTGGATGCTGGACACCCTGTCCAAACCCGAGCTGCTGCAACGCCTGCGCGATCCCGGCAGCAAGCAGCCGCAGCAGCCCGCCGGCCACTACGTCAACGGCAACTACCGCGCCCTGAAACCGCATCTGTTCGTGGCGGTGGCCCTGTGCACGCACATGCAGTGCATACCGGACTATCGCCCGACGCCGCACAGCGTGACGTCCTGGTGGTACGGCGGATTTCACTGCGCCTGCCACGGCTCCATCTACGATTTTTCCGCACGCGTATTCGAGGGGTCTCCCGCCCCGCTGAACATTCCTATACCGCCTTATTACTGGAAGACCGACAACGTGGTTCGCATCGGAGAGGGCAACGCGGATGGCCTGCATGAAGACTGGAATCCGGAAATCTGGTAGCGCGCTCGTGCTGCTGGGCGCACTGGCCGTCGGTCCGTGCGCCTTTGCCAACGCGCCCTATCTCGGCGTGGCGCCGCAGGGCGACGCGCAAGCCGGCGCAAAGATCGCGACCACCACCTGCGCCGCCTGCCACGGCGTGCACGGAAACAGCCGCGGCGACACATTCCCCAACCTGGCGGGGCAGAACTACAACTACCTGCTCAAGCAGCTGGAGGATTTTCGCAACGGCAGCTACAAGGCGCCGACCATGAGCGCCATGATCCAGGGCGTGCCGAAGGCGCCGGATGAGCAAAACCTGAAAAACATCGCCCGTTACTTCGCCGACCAGAAACCCGACCGCACGGCGAACGCCAACGCCAGTGCGCCCAAGCCGACCCTCGACCAAGCGAAGATGGGCTACCGCATCTACCAGCAGGGTTTGCCCGGGGCCAAGGTGCCGTCATGCGCCGCCTGCCACACGGCCGGCGGCATGGGCAACGCGCCGATGGCGATTCCCGCCCTGGCCGGCCAGCACGCGACCTACATCGAACAGCAGCTGAAGGCCTTCGCCGACGGCAAGCGCGCCAACAGCCCGCACCACGTCATGGCGATGATCGCCAAGCGGCTGACCCCGGCGGAGATCACCGACGTCGCGCTTTACGCCCAGCAGCTGCGACCCGGTCTCGTACCGGGCAGTGGCCCGATGACCTACCAGGCCTACGTCAAAGCGCGCGCCCGGCAGCCGGTGCAGGGCCTGCCCGCCGACGCGATCAAAAGCGGTGGGCAGAAGACGGCCATGCAGAGCAAGCAATAAGGAACCGATCGCAACAGACCGTGTGATCGGACCATCAGGCACTTTCGTCAGCAGGTAACGACCATGTCACAAGCTGAACGTACGCAAGCACAGGGATTTTCGGACTGGTTCAACGAACGCCTGCCGTTGCGTCAGGTGTGGCACGAGCACCTGGAAGGCTACGCCGCGCCCAAGAACTTCAACGTCTGGTACTTCTTCGGCTCGCTGTCGCTGCTGGTGCTGGTGATGCAGATCGCCACCGGGCTGTTCCTGGCCATTCACTACCAGCCCAATCCGAACCTGGCCTACTGGTCGGTGCTGCGCGGCATCATGCGCGATTCCAACTGGGGCTGGCTGCTGCGCTACATGCACATCGTCGGCGCCTCGGCCTTTTTCGTGCTGATCTACCTGCACATGTACCGCGGCATCCTGTACGGCTCGTATAAGAAACCGCGCGAGATCCTGTGGCTGGTGGGTGTCGCGCTGTACCTCGTGCTGTCGGCGGAGGCGTTTCTCGGTTACCTGCTGCCGTGGGGGCAGATGTCCTACTGGGGCTCGACGGTGGTGATGAATTTCGCCACGGCCATTCCCTTCGTCGGCAAGGCCATCGCCACCTGGCTGCGCGGCTCGTTCGTGGTCGGCCTGCCGACGCTGAACCGATTTTTCGTGTTCCACGTGTTTTTGATGCCGTTCCTGCTGCTGGCGCTGGTGTTGGTGCACGTCATCGCGCTGCATCAGGTCGGGTCGAACAATCCGGACGGCATCGAGATCCGCGACAACAAGAATGCCAAGGGCTGGCCGGTGGACGGCATCCCCTTCCATCCCTATTACACGATCAAGGACGTGTTCGGGGTGAGCGTGTTCATGTTCATCTTCTTTTTATTCGTGTTCTACAAGCCGGACGGCTGGGGCTTTTTGCTGGACAAGCTCAACTACACCCCGGCCAGCGCCATCCACACGCCGGAGGACATTCACCCGCTGTGGTTCTTCCTGCCGTTCTACGCCATGCTGCGCGGCGTGCCGAACAAGTTCTACGGCATCGTGACCTTCGCCTTCGTGTTCGTGCTGCTGGCCGCGCTGCCGTGGCTGGACCGCAATCCCGTCAAATCCATTCGCTATCGTTCCCTGCTGTACAAGGTCAACCTGCTGGCGCTGCCGGTCGGTTTCTTTTTCCTGGCCGGCATCGCGCACGGCAGCGCCACCAGTTCCAACATGGTGTTCGGGCTGCACATGACGGAGGTGTTCTACATCACGTTCTTTTTGCTGCCGTATTTCAACCGCCAGCGATCGGGGCCGGTCACCCTGGCGTGGTTCGTCGTGCTCGAGGCGCTGATCTGGCTGATCGATTTCTGGATGTACGCCACCCACGCGCACGGCTGGCCGCTGATGCTGCGCACCGACTGGATTCCGACCCTGTACGTGGCCGGCATCCTGCTGCCGGCGCTGTTCTGGCCCGGCCTGACCCGTGACGCGCCGCGCCTGCCCGAACGGCTCACCGCCGGCGGGATCACGCACTAAGGGTATGGAGGAGCCTGTCGCCATGCGTCCAACGGACAAGACCCCATTGCGTTTCATCGCCGCTTCGTTCGCGCTGCTTATGATGGCGGGACTGGGCGTTGCGCAAACCGCCGCGGCCGGCACGCAGACCACCCAGCCGCCGCTGAAGCACATCACGGTCAACCTCAACGACCGCGCCGCGCTGCGCGACGGCGCCATGTTCTTCATGGCGCGCTGCATGGCCTGTCACAGCGTGCAGGGCACCCGCTTCAACGAACTGGCCAAGCCGCTCGGGCTGACGCCCAAGCAGGTGAACGAATACCTCAACCCAACCCACCGGCGTGTGGTGCAGACCATGATCTCGTCCATGCCCAGGGGCGTGGCCACGGCGTATTTCAGCAAGACGGCGCCCGACCTGACCGTGATCGCCAAGCGGCGCAGCGCGGACTGGCTGTACACCTACCTCACCTCGTTTTACGTCGATCCGTCGCGTCCCACCGGCGCCAACAACGTGGTGTTCAACAAGGTCGCCATGCCCGATGTGTTCGCCGGTCTGCAGGGCCTGCAGGCCCCGGTGAAAAAGGCCGGCTTCGTGTTCGGCAAGCCCGCGCAGGTGGCCGTCGGCGTGCGCCCGCTCACCCAAGGCAGCATGACGCCGGCGCAGTTCGACACCATGGCCAAGGACATCGTCACCTTTCTTTACTTCGTGGCGCATCCCCACCAGCAGGCGCGGCACGCCATCGGCGGCTGGATTCTGCTGCTGTTCGCCATTCTCACCGTGCTCAGCTACCTGTTGTACAAGGGCTACTGGCGGCGGGTGATCCCGCCGGGCGGCGGACGCTGGTGGACCTACTGGAAGAAGCCCTAGATGGAGCAGGCCGCTGCGGCATTGCCGGATGACCGGGTGGACGGCGCCGCGAAGCTCGGCTGGCTGTGCTATGCGGCACTGGCCGCAGGCGCGCTGTTGTACGTCATCACCATCTGGGCCGAGGTTTATATCGACACCAGCCGCATGGACCGGGTCTCGGTCAGCGCCTTCGCCGAAAGCCACCGCCACTGGCGGCTGCGCACCACGCTGATCTTCCTGATCTGGTCGATTCTGGGCGGGTTCACCCTGCCGCTGGGATTCGGCTGGCTGTTTCTCGTCCCGGCCTGGCTCTGGTACGTGGCGCGCGTGCTGTTCGGCATGATGCGCTACGCCCGCGGGCTGCCCGTGGGGCCGGTCCTGCGCCGCGGTGAAAACCCGGCATGAGCGCTATACCGGTTCGGCGCTGGTGGCTGGGCGCGGGCATCCTGGCCGCAGTGCTGATGGCCGGCGCGATCGGCTGGCTGTTGGGCGTCGAGTCCTCCTCTGCGACCACGGCCGCGCCGGAACCGGTGCTGGGCAAGGCGCCGAGTTACCGGGGGCTGACCAATCAGCTGGGCCGGACGGTGGGTTCCGCCCGCTTCAAGGGCAAGGTGCAGGTGGTCACCTTCCTGTTTCCCTACTGCACCACCTATTGCCCGCTGATCGCGGCGCATCTGGTGGGATTCGAGCGCCTGCTCGACAGGGCGGGGCTGCAGAACCGGGTGGAGATCGTGGCCTTCAACGTGGACCCGGCCGGAACGGGGCCCAGGCAGATGCGGGCGTTCCTCAAGGAATACGGCTGGAATCCCGCCGATCCCCACTGGCAGTACCTGACCGGGCAGCCCAAAACCATCCGCCGCATCGTCACCGGCGGTTTTCACGTGGCCTACAGCAAAACTATTGGCGATGACGCCGATCAGGCCGGCGGTCCGGCGCTGACGCCACAACCTACGGTGGTGAATCCCCTCGCCGAAAAGGCCCATGTCGGCTACGACATCACCCACAACGACGGCCTGGTGATCGTGGATACGCAGGGCCGTATCCGGCGGTTCTTCGACCAGGCGGACGTGGTCTCCGGGCAGTCGCTGCTGCGGGCGATCCGGCCGCTGCTGACCACGGCTCACGGTTAGCGCTTTCAGGCGGGCCGGCCCGCTATTTCCAGAATTCCCACCAGCCGTGCTGCGGTTCGTTTTGCGTTTGTTGCCGGGCAGGGGCCTGTTGCCGCTCGACCGCGCTTTGCGGGTCGTAGCCTTCGTCCCGTTCATGGTCTCTGTCCCGCTCGTCGTAGCGGTCGCGCATGTGGTCCCGGTCGCGATCCCAGTCATGGTCCCAGCGCTGGTACGGGTCGCGATGGTGGCGCCGGTCGCGTTTATCGTCTTTGTCGCGCCGGTCCGGTGTCGTGCCCAGCAGCCGCTGTTGCTGGCTGCCCCGGTCATTATCGTCCCGCTGTTGACGGTGGTCCCGGTCGGTACCCAGCAGCCGCTGCTGCTGTTGCGAATATTGGCTGACGTCGGTGTCCTGCCCGGCGGCCCGGGCCGTCAGTCCCGTGCCGGCGACGAACAGCACGACGGCGGTAACCGCGGTGATACCTTGCTTGGTCATACTCATCACCCTGCCATACTATGCTTCGACCCGAGAGGGACGGTGCTTATCTAATTCATAGCGGTCGTTGCCGGATTGCGCCAGTGCGGCCGGACTAACGGGGGAGATGCGATGGACGGGCATTTGAAGCTGTACGATTTCGAGCGGTCGGGCAACTGTCACAAGGTCCGCCTCATGCTGTCCCTGCTGCACCAGCCTTACGAGAGCGTGCGGGTGGATATCACCGGGCAGGAACCGCCGCCGCCCGAATTCGAGAAGCTGAGTCCGCGCGCCCAGGTGCCGGTGCTGGTGGACGGCGAGGTGGCGCTGTGGGATTCGACCGCCATCCTGGTCTATCTGGCGCGCTGTTACGGCGGCGAGTCCTGGCTGGGCGAGGATGCGGTCGGCGAGGCCGAGGTGATGCAGTGGCTGGCCCTGGCGCAGAACGAGATCCTCTACGGCCTGGCACGGGCGCGCTCCGTCAAGCTGCTCGGCCGACCCTGGAACATGGCGGAGGCCCGGCAGCTCGGGGCCACCGCGCTGGATGTGCTGGAGGGCCGGCTGACGGACCACGACTGGCTGGTGCGCAACCATCTCACCATCGCGGACATCGCCTGCTATCCCTACGTGGCGCTCGCGCACGAAGGGGATATCTCGCTGGAGCCTTATCCCGCCGTGCGTCGCTGGCTGCAGCGTATCGAGGCGCTGGACGGCTACATGGGCATGCAGGGGATCGAGACCGAGCGCGACTGATTCTTTCCCGGCGGAAATGCAAAACGGCACCCCAGGGGTGCCGTTTTGCATGGGGCGATGAACGCCGCCCGGCTGCTGTCCCTGATTTCCTTCGCGCTAATTCCCTTCGCGGTCGCGCTGCTGCGTCGAGGTTTCCTCGCGGGTGCGCTCCTGGGTCGTTTTGCCCTTGGCGTCACCCTTTTGCTCTTCCTCGCGCGTGCGCGTTTTTTTCTCCTTTTCACCGCTGGTTTGCGATTTGGACTTGTTGTAGGACGATCCGCCCATACCCCCACCCATTCCGCTGCCCTGGCCGGCCTGGGCGGCGAGGCCCGCGCTGCCGAGCAGGAATACGGTTGCCGTGGCGACGGCGATCAGACGTTTGTTCATGATTAACCTCCCCGAAGACTGCGCCGGTCTGACGTGCCGGCGTTCATATAAAGCTTAGTACGCGGAACGGGATCAGGAGGCGGGCCGATAGGGGGTATGGAGGAATTCGGAGGGCTTGTAGCCCAGTTCGATGAGCTTGCGGTCGATGGCGGCGCGGGTTCTGGCCGGCAGGCTGGGCGTGCGGCTCAGGACCCAGCCGAAGCGGCGGTCCGGCGTGCCGACGATGGCGTAGCGGTAACGCGGACCGAGATCGAGTATCCAGTAGTCGCCCCAGAACAGGTGCCAGCCGAACAGTTTGACGAAGCTGACCTCGAGCTTGGCGTTGGTGCGGGGATCGATCACCCGGGCGAGGCCGTGGACTTCGTCGTAGGTGCCGTCCGCAGTCCGGCAGCGGTTGGTGATGTCGATGTGGCCGTCGGCGCCCAGCTCATAGGTGGCGGTGGTGTCGGCGGCGCAGCGCCGCTGGAACCGGTTGGGGATGAGGGCGATCTGGTACCAGGTGCCGGTGTAGCGGTTCAGGTCGACATGGGCGACGGTCTGCGGCGGGGAATGATGGTCGACCGTGTCGCAGGCCGTCACGAGGATGATGATCCCGGCGACGATCGGCAGGATCAGCCAGAACGTCGGTCGCAGCATTACGCAGGGTTCATCGCGGCGCGTGTACGAACCAGTCGTCCCTGGCGGTAGTCGTCGAAGGCCTGCTCGATTTCCTCGCGGGTGTTCATGACGAACGGCCCGTACTGAGCGATGGATTCACCGAGCGGGCGCCCGGCGACCAGGATGAAGCTGGCGCCGTGCTCGCCGGCCGTGAGCTCGACATGATCGCCGTTATCCAGCACGGCGAGGTTGTGTTCTGGCAGCGGGGTGTCCCCCACCCGCGCGTCGCCGGCATACAGATAGGTGAACGTCGTGAAGTCCCTGTCCAGCGGGGCGGTGAACGTCCCGCCCGCGTGCAGATTGACGTCGTAATATTGCACGTGGGTATTGGGGTCCTGGATCGGGGCATCGGTGCCGTCGTAGTGCCCGATGAGCACCTTGATGCGGCCCTGTGCCGTCTCGACCACCGGGAAGGCGTCGGCCTGATATTCCTGGTAGGCGGGATCGCTCATCTTCTCGGTCGCAGGCAGATTGATCCACAGCTGGAAGCCGCGCATCAGGCCTTCGGTCTGCTGGGGCATTTCGGAATGGATCACCCCGCTGGCCGCCTTCATCCACTGTGCGCCGCCGGCGCGCAGGTCGCCCTGGTTGCCCATGCTGTCCTTGTGCTGCATGTGGCCGTTGAGCATGTAGGTGAAGGTGATGAAGCCGCGATGCGGGTGGTCGGGAAAACCGGCGATGTATTCGTCGGGGTTCTCGCTGCCGAAATGGTCCAGCATCAGAAAGGGATCGAGGTGGCGCAGGGCGGGCGTGCCGATGGTACGGCGCACGGTAACGCCGGCACCTTCGGAAACGGCCGCCGCCGGGATGCGGTGGACGATCGAGCGGTGAGTCATGTCAGGCCACCTCCTGCGTGGCGGGAAAGTCGCGGGACCCTGAGGCCATGTTTAATTATTGGTCCAGGGTGCGGCGACTCAAGTTCCCGCGTCCGGCTCAGGGCATCTGGAAGCCGCCGGGACCGCCGCCCATGCCGCCCGGGCCTCCCGCACCGCCGCCACCCTGGCCGGGCACGATGATGGAGGAAGCGGCCTCGCGGCGCAGTTCCTGGAGTTCCTGGCGGGTGCGTTCCATCGCCTCTTCCGCCGCCTTGGGGAAGCGGGCCACCGCGTCCGCCAGGGACTCGGTGCCGAGCTCGAAGGTCAGCGGCAGGGTGCCCATCGGCGTCATTACCTGGGCCTGGCCCACGTAAATGACCTTGCGGTCGGGGTCGTCGCTGCCATCAGGCTTGACCGGAGTCAGACGGCGGATGCTGCCGGCCTGCAGGTCGGTGAACATGTCTTCGCGAAAAAGCTGGTTCGCATCCATCGTGATCTGGGGCTCGTTGTCAGCCATGAAGAAGTCCTCGGTGCGTATCAATTTATGCCTTAAAGGGTAACAGAGTTGGACGGGAGTATGACGGAATAAACTTGACCGGGTCGGGGCGCCGACCTAGGTAAGAACTATGAAAACGGATGCGCCATTCGGCTCGTTTGCCGAGTTCTGGCCTTATTATCTGGGCGAACACAGCCGTACCTGGACACGCTGGCTGCATTTCGCCGGCACGGCGCTGTTGCTGCCGGTCCTGGTGTTGGCCGTCCTGGCCAGCGCGTGGTGGCTGCTGCTGTTGCCGGTGGTGGGCTATGGCTTCGCGTGGCTGGGGCATTTCGCCGTCGAGCACAACCGGCCGGCGACGTTCCGGCATCCGCTGTGGTCGCTGCGGGGCGATTTCCTCATGTTCTGGCTGATGCTTACCGGGCGGCTGGAGCGGGAACGGGCACGGCTGGATAAATAATGTAGAGAAAAAGAATTATGAACAGTCATTCCGCATTGTCGGCGGCGCTGGATCACCGCACCCTGATCAGCATCAAGATGCTGGTGGGCACCGCCATTTATGCCGCCCTGCTGGGTTTGGCCGCGCTGGGTTTCGGCTGGCGCCGGCGCAGCCTGTGGGTGGCCTTCTGGGGGGCGTTGCTGGCGATCGGCAGCGGCACCTATCTGGCATTCGTGGCGTTCGGCATCTACTGACATCCGGGCCGCCGGGGCTCGCGCTGGCATAATGACCATGCCATGACCACGCCGAACCCCGCAGACAAACCGGCCCCGTTGACCGCTCTGGCTGCCGACCTGGCGGCGCAGGCAGCCGCCCATTTTCACCGCCGCGGCCTGGTGCTGGCCGGGGATGCGGTGTGGTGCCGCGCACAGGCGGGCCAGGCCCTGGCAGCGGCCGGGCTGACGCGGGTGTTGTGGGTATCCGAGTCCGCTCCCGCCGGGGCCTGGGCGTTGCCCGGAGCGCAGGCCGGCGCCGCCCTCGGGCGCGAGGTCGATGCCGTGGTGTTCGATGCCCACGACGGTTTCGATCCCGACGCCTTCGGTGCGGTGGCCGGCGCCATCCGCGGCGGCGGGCTGCTGATACTGCTGACGCCACCGCTCGGCACCTGGGAAGGCCACGACGATCCCGAACGGGCGCGCATCACCGTTTATCCCTATCCGCCCCAGGCGGTGACCGGTTATTTCCTGCGCCGGCTGTCACGCGTGGTTCGCGAGGCGCCGGGGGTGACGGTGGTGGAGCAGGGACAGCCCCTGCCTGTACTCGCGCCGCTGCCGGAAGAGTGCACGCCGGCCACCCCGCACCCCATAGCCGAGGACGACTGCCGCACCGACGATCAACGCGCGGCGGTGGCGGCGGTGATCAAGGTGATGACGGGGCAGCGCCGCCGCCCGGCGGTGCTGGTCTCGGATCGCGGACGCGGCAAATCCGCCGCCTTCGGTATCGCGGCGGCTCGCCTGCTGCAACAGGGGACACGCAACATCATCGTTACCGGGCCGCGGCTGGAATCGGTGGCCGGTGTATTCGAGCACGCCGGTGCCCTGCTGGACGGGGCAGGCGTTTCGCGCGGTGCGGTGCATTACGGCGAAGCGCGCATGGCCTTTCACGCCCCGGACGACCTGCTGGAGAATCTTCCCGAGGCCGACCTGGTCGCTGCGTTTCGCGCAGACCCTGGATGCACGCAGCCGCGGCTGGAAGCAGGTGCGCCTGACCACGCCCATCCGCTGGGCGGAGGACGATCCGCTGGAGGCCTTCGTGTTCCGGGCGCTGTTGCTCGACGCCGCCGCCGCGCCGGACGAGGCGCTGGCGGGTGCCGATCCGGCCGACTGCCTGGTGGCGGAGCTCGACCGCGACCTGCTGGCGGACGACGACGCCACCCTGGGCGAACTGTTCGGGCTGCTGGTGCTGGCGCATTACCGCACCCGGCCGTACGACCTGCGCCATCTGCTCGACGGACCCAATTTATCCGTATGGGTGCTGCGTTATGCCGGGCACATCGCGGCGACGGCGCTGGTGGCCGAGGAAGGCGGTTTCGACGCGGCAACCGCCCACGGCGTGTGGGCCGGCCGCACCCGCCCGCACGGGCACCTCATGCCGGAAACCCTGGCTGCGCATCTGGGGCTGGAGGCGGCCGCCCGCCTGCGCGGCGCGCGCGTGATGCGCATTGCTGTGCACCCGGCGGTGCAGCGGCGCGGCATGGGCCGCTACCTGATGAAGGCCATCTCCGCCTGGGCGCAGCAGCAGGAACTGGATTATCTCGGCAGCAGCTTCGGGGCTACGCCGCAGCTGCTGGATTTCTGGTCCTCGGTCGACTGCCGCGCGGTCAGGGTCAGTGTCAAACGCGGCGCCGCCAGCGGCATGCACTCCGTGCTCATGCTGCACGGGCTGAGCGAGGCCGGGCGTGCGCTGGTGCAGACCGCGCGCGGACGATTCCTGCGCTACCTGCCACAGCAACTGGCCGATCCGCTGCGCGACCTCGAACCCGAGCTGGTGGAGCGGGTGATGAGATTCGATGGCGAAGCCCCCTGGCCGGCTCTGGACCGGCAGGACTGGCTGGACCTGGCGGCATTCGCCTTCGGGCGGCGGTCGTTCGAGGCCTGCCAGGGGCCGTTGTCGGTGCTGGCCTGCCGGGTGCTGGGTGATCCGGGTTCTGCTGCGTGGCTGGATGCACGCGGGCGCACCCTGCTCATCACCCGCGTGCTGCAGGGGTATGACTGGCCGCGGGCCGCCGCCGCAGTGGGACTGCCTGGACGAGCGCAGGTGACGGATGTTTTGCGGGGGTTGGTGCGGGAGGTGTTCGAGCGGGTGAAAGAGGTTGATGCGGGATTTGCGAAGGGGATGTTTGATTAGGCGTGTGTTTTGAGTTTTCGGTTAGTTAGGGCTTTGGCATTGTTTCGCACCTGGCATCCGCTTAGAGAGTGCCTCGGTATTGTTTCGCACATTCTTGGGTGAGTGTTTCTAATCAGCCCTTGTTGCACAGCGCGAGTTCATTTTCTTTGCTTGTCCAAAGAAAACGAACCAAAAGAAACGACACCCCACGGCCACGCTTT
The DNA here is from genome assembly GCA_037388465.1 of Gammaproteobacteria bacterium. Lineage (NCBI taxonomy): Bacteria > Pseudomonadati > Pseudomonadota > Gammaproteobacteria > Gammaproteobacteria bacterium. The sequence continues at coordinate 1,162 of JARRKE010000054.1, read as the reverse complement.
GCCTCCACACCCCGCGGTCTGACCGGAGGTCTTTCGACAGGTCCTCCATGGCCTGCGAAAGACGCGCGTAATCCCTCACGCGCCCTGCGGCTCCTGGTCAGTCCACTGCGGGGCGTTCCGGGCGCGGCCGACGGGGATAAAAGACAGGTGCCGAGTTCTGAGTGCAAAGGTCTGAGTAAAAGCCACTCCAGTCCCTCACTCAGTCCTCAGCACTGTGCACTGGTTTTCTCCCCCGTCCCGCCTTGCCGAGCAGCCGGTGGCTTGCAGGGTCAGCCCGGCAGGGACGCCGGGCTGAGGTTCGTCACGACAGGACGTCGTGTCGAACCGGGCCCGTCGAAAGCCATTGGCTGCGAGGGAAGCCGAAGGCCAAGGCGGTGGGGGCGCATTTCTTTCGTCCCTTTCTTTGGGCGTACAAAGAAAGGGACTCGCACGCCACAACGGGTGTTAGATAAAAAAATCCTGGCTCAAAAGCGTGCGAAACAAAACTACAAGCTTACACTTCTCACCCCTCACATCTTTTACAATGCCCCTCATGCAAGAACATCAAAGCGAACAGGAACTGCACGACCAGCTGAACGCCGGGACCGGCAAGATCGAGTGGACGGAGCTGGAACGCCACTTCGCGCGCGGTGTGGTGGTGAAGGTCGATCCGGCGCTGGATCTGGTCGAGGTGGCGGCCTGCATGGTGCGCGACGACACCGAGTCCCTGCGCACCTGGATGAGCGACGGCAGCGTGGCCAAGGCGACCGAGGACGACGCGCGCGCCTGGGGCGAGCGCCAGCCCTTGTTCTGGGCGGTGGTCACCGCGCCCTGGGTGCTGATCCAGGAAATCGAACACCCCGACAACTGACCACCGACCTATGGCGGTGCTGTGGGAAAAGCGAAGCGGCGGCCGTCATTACGAGGTGCGCGGCGCAGGCGCCACCCGGCGCCTGTACACCGACGGGGTATTTCACAGCCAGTTCAGCCCGCGCCGTCCGCTGACGGGCAGCATCTGGGATCTGCTGTTGCTGCCCGCCTACTTCCACGACCCCTCTGACATCCGGCGGGTGCTGGTGCTCGGGGTGGGCGGCGGCACGGTGATCCGGCAGTTCCAGCATTTCATCGCCCCCGAATGCATCGAGGGGGTGGAGCTCAATCCGGTGCATCTCACGGTGGCGCG
>JARRKE010000053.1 GCA_037388465.1 Gammaproteobacteria bacterium | reverse complement strand
AGCTACATCTCCAGCGGTGAATACGAGGCAGGAATGGAACAGCTGCTGGAAATCATGAAACGCGACCGGTCGTTCGGCGACGACGCCGGACGCAAGGGCCGCCCAGACCGTGTCGCCATGCCGCAAACGGCAACATCAACTAATCACAGCAACAACGACGACAACTTCCGCCGATACTGCTGCGTCAAGGGATTGTCGGCCCCCAGCATCTCGAACACGTCCAGCAGGCCCTTGCGTCCGGCGTCGTCGCCGAACGACCGGTCGCGTTTCATGATTTCCAGCAGCTGTTCCATTCCTGCCTCGTATTCACCGCTGGAGATGTAGCTGGCGGCCAGTTGCTGGCGGGCTTCCAGGTCGTCCGGGTTCTGTTCGACGCTGGCGGACAAGGCGGCGCGGTCGCCACCCGCCGCGTTTGCAAAGCGCAGCTTTGCCTCCAGTGACTTCACCTCGTCGGAGATGCGCGCGTCCAGCGGCAGTTTTTCGAGCAATTGCATCGCCGTTTCGCGTTGGCCGTCTTCGGCATACAGCTTGGCGAGGTCGATGACGATGCGCTTGTTGCCGGGGTCCATTTCGTGGGCACTGCGCATCTTTTCCACGGCACCCTTGAGATCGCCGGCGTTGAACAGCTTAACGGCCTCGGCGTGCACCAGGTCGGACTCGCGAACGATATGGCGTTCGATGACTTCGCGAACGGCCGATTCCGGTTGCGCGCCCATGAACTCGTCGACCGGCTGGCCGTTGCGGAACACCTTCACGGTAGGCAGGCTGCGCACGCCGAACTGGGCTGCCAGGGCCTGCTGTTCGTCGCTGTTGATCTTGGCGAGCAGGAACTGGCCCTGATATTCGTCGGCCAGCTTGGCGAGCACCGGCATCAGGGACTGGCAGGGGCCGCACCAGGCCGCCCAGAAGTCGACCAGGACGGGGACCTTCATCGAGCCTTCCAGCACGACCTCGGCGAAGTTTTCCTCGGTAATGGTAAAGATATAAGGCGATTCGCTCATGGACTCTCATGCCTGTTGCTGAATGGGCGTTGTCGCCCGGGGAAGGGCGTCGATATCCGCCAATATAGGGGCGACGGATTCGGATTCAAGTAATGGGATACAGGCGTCGGCTGTGGGTGAACAGCAGGGCGGTGTCGATACGACGTCCTGGATACAGCCGCTCCACGGCGGCCCGATAATGCATCAGCTGCTGGCGGTATCCGGCGGCCAGTGTATCGAACTCGCCGCCCGATGGTATGCGATGGGTTTTGTAGTCGACGATCAGGCAGTGCTCGGGCCATACCAGCAGGCGGTCGATGACGCCGCGGACCAGACGCTTATCCTGTCGAGACAGGATCGGTACCTCGTTGTAGACGCGTACCTGCGCATCGGGGGCGAAGACTTCCGCCAGCGCGGGGTCTGCGATGACCGCGCGGGTTTCTGCGCTCCATACCGCCATGGCGTTTTCGTCGGCGGGGCTTTCGAATTCAGCAGCCATGCGGGCTGCCAGGGCCGCATCGTTCAGGGACGGGTCCGTGGCGAGCAATTCCAGCATGCGATGTATTACCTGGCCGCGCAGCAGGCCGTCCTCGTCCTGTTCCGTGCCGGTGTGTCCGATAGCCGCAACCTGGCTGGGGCTGAGCGCCTGCTCGGTTTCTGTGGAAACGAGCGGCCGGCCGAGTGCCGCGGGCACATCGATCTCCTCGGCCAGCGCCGGTTCGCCGCCAGCGGGGGCGGGCAGGGGCTCGCCCCGGCGCAGGCACAGGGTGTCGTCGACCTGTACGGCGCCAGCCTGCGTCATCGCCTCGCGCAGCCACTCGTACCAGCGCATCTTGTCCGGATCGCCGGCGGCGGAGAGGTACAGGTACTGCCGCGCACGGGTAACCGCGACATACAGCAGGTTCGCTGTTTCGCGCTCCGCCTGGCTGCGGACCTGTTCGAGGATGGCTCGGGTGCAGTCGTCACGCCGGCTGCTGCCGGGAATCAGCAGCATGAGTCGGGGACGCTCCTGGTCGGCCGGCCACTCCACGGTGGCGTCCCAGGTGGCGCGTTCGCGCAGGATGCCGTCGGCGTTGGCCAGGAACACCACCGGGGCTTCCAGCCCCTTGGCGGCGTGGATGGTCATGATGCGCACGCGGGGTTCGCCGGTGCTGGCCGGTGGCGTGTCCGGGGCCTCCTGGTTCACCCCGCGCAGGCTGCGCAGCCGGGACAGAAAGTGGACCAGGCTGGGATAACGGCCGCTGTCCACCTCGAGGGCGAGTTCCAGAAAGCGGGTCAGGTTGGCGCGTACCGCACCGCGCTGCGCAGGAAGCGCGGCAGCTTCGTAGCGCCGGACGACGTCGCCTTCGTGGAAGATGCGGTCCAGCAGGTCGTGGATCGGCAGCGTGCCGGCCAGTTGCCGCCAGCGTTCGAGCAATGAGGCCGCGCGCGACAGCGCGGGTGGTGCATCGGGCAGTTCGGCGGCGCGCTGGAGCTTGGCCAGCCAGCCGCGCCCGATGGTCCGGGCGATGAGCATCAGGTCCTCGTCGCTGGCGGCGAACAGCGGGGAGCGCAGCACCTGGGCGACCGCGAGATCGTCGAACGGCGTCAGCAGAGTGTTGAGCAGGGCGATCAGGTCTTCGATTTCCAGGCTTTCCAGCAACGTGCCGCGCTCGGCGCCCAGGTAGGGAATGCTTACCCGGCGCAGGGCGTGCTCGATCTCCTCGCTGTGGGTGCGGTTGGGCACCAGGATGATGACGTCGCCGTAATTCATCGCCCGGCTGGCATCGCCGGCGCGCACCGGCGTGCGGCTGTCGATCATGGCCTGCAGGGTCGAGGCGATGCGCTGTGCCTCTTGCTGATAGGCTGTCGGCGGTGCGGGCGGACGGGGCCGCTCCAGCGGATTGCGCAGCCCTTCGGGCGAATCCGGTTCCTCCATTTCAGGGACGGTCGCGGCGGGCAGCAGCGCCACCTCGCCCCAGTCTTCGGTGCGATGCGTGGCGTGGGTTTCGAAGTTCTGGATGTGTCCGGCCAGCGGGGTGGCGGTGAACAGCGCGTTGACGAAGTCGATGATCGCGGGCGAGGAGCGCCAGGAGGCATGCAGGCTGAAATCCTGTCCCTGCAGGTGATCGCGCAGCCAGTTGCCGGCCTCGGCCTGCAGGGCCGGGTTAGCGCGGCGGAAGCCGTAAATCGACTGCTTGGCAATTCGTCGATCAGCAGGTGATCGATGCGCTGGTCGAGCTTGTACTGCACCCACAGGGCATGGTCGCTGGCGTTCAGCAGGCGGTAGGTCAGCCATTCCAGGTCGGTGAAGTCGAGCAGGCGGCGCTCCGTCTTGATCTGCTGAAAGAGTTCCAGGTACCGCTGTCCGACGGCATACCAGGCCTGGTTCAAAATCAGGGTCTGGATGCGATTGGCGATGTCCTGGGTGGCCTGCAGCCGGGCGGCCAGTTCGCCGTGCAGATGCAGGAAGGTCTCCTCGCCCGCTTCGGTCATCTTCTTCGCCTGGCTGGCGGAGGCCTTGCGCGCTCGCGGTTCGCCCTTTTGCGTCAGGAACACCCCGGCCACATCGAGAAACGCCGCTTCGCTCCGGTCCCCGACGGCCAGCACCTGTTCGATCAGTTGTGCGTGGCGGGTATTGGTCTGGGTGGGATGGCGGTTGAGCAGTTCGGCGAAGGTCTTGAGATCGGTGAGTGTCTGCGGGGTGAAAAATGCCTGATAGGGGTCCTGGTCTGGATCGACCTCCAGGCGTTCGCGAAGATGCTGATCGGCGGCCGCGACGGGATCGGCTTCTGCTTCTGTCCAGGCCCACCAGTCCTCGCGCCGGGCGAGAAAGGCGTTCAGCGCGCCGCGCAGGTTGAACAGGCTGCCGGTCTGGTCGAACAGGGTCTCCAGCTGGCCGGCGAGGACGCCTGCGGGAGCGGCGCCGGCTTCGGCGAACAGGGCGGCCCAGGCCTCGTCGGCCAGATCGCCGATGGTTTCCACCAGTTCGAAGCCCGGCGGGATATCCGCCTCCAGCGCGAAGCGCTGCAGTATGTCCTGGCAAAAGGCATGAAAGGTGGTGGTGCGCACGGCGTGTGGGCTGAACAGCAGTTGCTCGTAGAGGTTGCGCGCCCGGTCCAGGGTGTCGGCGTCCGGTGATTCGATGCCGATCTCGCCCAGGGCCCGGATCAGCGCATCGTCCGTCATGCCCGACCATTCGCGCAGACGCTCGTAGAGGCGGGCCTGCATCTCGCCGGCCGCCTTGCGGGTGAAGGTAATGGCCAGGATGCTGTCGGGCGCGGCGCCGGCCAACAGCAGGCGCAGCAGGCGGGCGACCAGCAGCCAGGTCTTGCCGCTGCCCGCCGAGGCGAACACGGTGGCATTGCGGGCGGGGTCGACGGCGGGCAGGCTGCTCATATCGGGCTAGTCTACTCATCCCCAGCCGGATAACGCCACCGCCTGCGTGGGGCTGGATCAAGACGGCCCGGCCGTGTTCCAATCGGCTGCCCGTGGTTGATGGCGGGCAGGAAATACCTTGATAATGCCCCCCATATCTTGGGCGCCCGGCCGGGCGCTCCCCATCATCTTGGGGATGAAGCAGAGACGATGAATTCCGCATACAACGCAGCCGATATCGAAGTTCTCAGCGGGCTGGACCCGGTGCGCAAGCGCCCGGGCATGTATACCGACACCACCCGCCCCAATCACCTCGCCCAGGAGGTGATCGACAACAGCGTGGACGAGGCGGTCTCCGGCTATGCCAGCCGCATCGAGGTCACGCTGTACAAGGACGGCTCGCTGGAGGTGTCCGACGACGGACGCGGCATGCCGGTGGACCGGCATCCGCAGCTCAAGAAGCCCGGGGTCGAGGTCATCCTGTGCACCCTGCATGCCGGGGGCAAGTTCTCGGACAAGAACTACCGTTTCTCCGGCGGCCTGCACGGGGTCGGCGTGTCGGTGGTCAACGCGCTATCCAAGCATCTGGAGGTGTGGATCCGGCGCGACGGCAAGGAATACAACATGGCCTTCGCCGGCGGCGAGCCGCGTACCGATCTGGAAGTGATCGGCGATGTCGGCAAGCGCAATACCGGCACCACGCTGCGCTTCTGGCCGGACCCCAAGTACTTCGACAGCGCCAAGTTCTCCGTGCAGCGCCTCAAGCACACCCTGCGCGCCAAGGCGGTGCTTTGCCCCGGACTGCTGGTCCGCTTCCGCGACGAGGCCAGCGGTGAGAAGGTGGAATGGCAGTACGAGGCCGGACTGCGCGATTACCTTATGGAGGCCGTCCAGGGCTTCGAGATCCTGCCGGCCGAACCCTTCATGGGGACCGTGGCGGGCGAAACCGAGGCGGTCGACTGGGCGGTGATCTGGCTGCCGGAAGGCGGCGAGGGCGTCGCCGAGAGTTACGTGAACCTGATCCCGACCACTCAGGGCGGCACTCACGTCAACGGGTTGCGTACGGGGCTGACCGAGGCGGTGCGCGAGTTCTGCGAGTTCCGCAGCCTGGTGCCGCGCGGCATCAAGCTGGCGCCGGAGGATGTCTGGGAGGGCGCCAGCTACGTCCTGTCGTTCAAGATGCTGGACCCGCAGTTCGCGGGCCAGACCAAGGAGCGCCTGTCCTCGCGCGAGGCCGCGCCGTTCATCTCCGGCGTGGTGAAAGACGCCTTCAGCCTGTGGCTCAACGAGCATCCCGAACAGGGTGAGCTGATCGCCCAGCTCGCCATCGGCAACGCTCAGCGCCGTCAGCGTGCGGGCAAGAAGGTGGTGCGCAAAAAGGTCAGCCAGGGGCCGGCCCTGCCGGGCAAGCTGGCCGACTGCGCCGCCACGGATCTGGGACGCACCGAGCTGTTCCTGGTCGAGGGCGACTCCGCCGGCGGTTCCGCCAAGCAGGCGCGCGATCGCGAGTTCCAGGCGATCATGCCCCTGCGCGGCAAGATCCTGAACACCTGGGAGGTTGAGTCCGACGAAGTGCTGGGCTCGCAGGAGATCAACGACATCTCCGTGGCCATCGGCGTGGAGCCGGGTTCCGACAACCTGTCCGCGCTGCGCTACGGCAAGATCTGCATCCTGGCCGACGCCGACTCGGATGGCATGCACATCGCCACCCTCCTGTGTGCGCTGTTCGTGCGCCATTACCGGCCGCTGGTGGCCGCCGGCCACATCTACGTGGCGATGCCGCCGCTGTACCGCATCGACGTGGGCAAGGAAAAGTACTACGCCCTGGACGACGCCGAGCGCGAGGGCGTGATCAACCGTATCCAGGCCGAAAACAAGAAGGGCAAGGTCAGCGTGACCCGGTTCAAGGGGCTGGGCGAGATGAACCCGCTGCAGCTGCGCGAGACCACCATGGCGCCGGACACCCGCCGCCTGGTGCAGCTCACCCTGGAGGCGGGGGACGACACCAACAAGCTGCTCGACATGCTGCTGGCCAAGAAGCGCGCGGCGGACCGCCGCAACTGGCTGGAAAAGAAGGGCAACCTCGCCGAGGTCTGAGCATGCCGCCTTTATTCACGCAAACCATCATCGCGGTGGTCTGGGATTTCGACAAAACGCTGATCCCGGGCTATATGCAGCGCCCGCTGTTCGAGCATTTCGGGGTGGACGAGGCGACGTTCTGGGGCGAGGTGAACAAGGCGGCGGACGATTACCGTGCGCGCGGCTGCGAGCAGGTCTCCGGCGAGATGGCTTACCTCAATCATGTGCTTCGCTACACGCGCAAGGGCATTTTCCAGGGGCTGACCAATCAATTGCTGGAAGAGCTGGGCAGGCGCCTGGAATTCTATCCCGGCCTGCCGGATTTCTTCGGCGACCTCAAGTCGCGCATCGAGACGGACCCGGCCTATGCCCATCACGAAATCTCGCTCGAGCACTATGTGGTGAGCACCGGCTTCACGCGCACCATCCGCGGCAGCGCCATCGCGCAATACCTGGACGGGGTGTGGGGCTGCGAGTTCGTCGAGGACCCGGAGGCCGACGGCGCGGAGATCGCGCAGATCGGCTACGTGCTGGACAACACCACCAAGACCCGTGCGGTGTTCGAGATCAACAAGGGGGTCAACAAGCACCCCGACCAGATCAACGTCAACGCCAGCATCCGTGAAGAGGACCGGCGCATTCCGTTCCAGAACATGATCTACGTCGCCGACGGGCCCTCCGATGTGCCGGTGTTTTCGGTCGTCAATCATGGCAGCGGCCGCACTTACGGTGTGTACAACCCCGGCCACGAACGCGAGTTCCAGCAGATCAATTCCCTGCAGCGTCAGGGGCGGGTGCAGGCCTTCGGGCCGGCCGACTACCGTCAGGGCTCGCAGACCGCCATGTGGCTGATGAACGCCGCGCGTGAGATCGCCGATCGCATCATCGCCGACCGCGAGCGAGCGCTGGGCGACAAGGTGGGCAAGGCGCCGCGCCATTTGAATGATTAGGGAACCGGGGATCATTCTCACGGTTTCCATTAACGGGTAGAGCAGAGCAATGGGAAACCAGATCGAAGTCGATTACGAAGGCGTGGAACGGCTCCCGCTGAGCCAGTTCACCGAAAAGGCGTACCTCGATTACTCGATGTACGTCATCATGGACCGCGCCCTGCCGCATATCGGCGACGGATTCAAACCGGTGCAGCGCCGCATCCTGTACGCCATGTCCGAGTTGGGGCTGTCGGCCGCCTCCAAGCACAAGAAATCGGCGCGCACGGTCGGCGACGTGCTGGGCAAGTTCCACCCGCACGGCGACACCGCCTGCTACGAGGCCATGGTGCTGATGGCCCAGCCGTTCTCGTTCCGCTATCCACTGGTCGACGGGCAGGGCAACTGGGGTTCGCCGGACGACCCCAAGTCGTTTGCCGCCATGCGCTACACCGAGGCGCGGCTCGCGCCCTACGCCCAGATCTTCCTGCGCGAACTCGGGCAGGGCACCGTGGACTGGATCCCCAACTTCGACGGCACCCTCAAGGAACCCAAGGTGCTGCCGGCCATGCTGCCCAACGTGTTGCTGAACGGCGCCACCGGCATCGCCGTGGGTATGGCCACGGACATTCCGCCGCACAACCTGCGCGAGGTGGCACGCGCCTGCGTGCGCCTGCTCGAGAATCCCAAGCTGGACGTCGAGGCGCTGTGCGAGGACGTCCAGGGGCCGGATTTTCCCACCGACGCTGAGATCATCACCCCGCGCGACGAGATCGTCGAGATGTACAAGCGCGGCGGCGGTTCGGTGCGCATGCGGGCGCGCTGGGAGCGGGAAAACGGCGACCTCATCATCACCGCGCTGCCGTTCCAGGTCTCCGGCGCCAAGGTGCTGGAGCAGATCGCGCAGCAGATGAACACCAAGAAGCTGCCCATGGTCGAGGACCTGCGCGACGAGTCCGACCACGAGCACCCGACCCGGCTGGTGATCACGCCGCGTTCCAACCGCGTGGACGTCGAAGCCCTGATGGCTCACCTGTTCGCCACCACGGACCTCGAGCGCAGCTACCGCATCAACATGAACGTGCTGGGGCTGGACGGCCGTCCCCGGGTCATGGACCTGCATACGCTGCTCAAGGAGTGGCTGGTCTACCGCACCATGACCGTCCGCCGGCGCCTGGAATGGCGCCTGGACAAGGTCAACGCCCGCCTGCATATCCTGGAAGGTCTGCTGATCGCCTACCTCAACATCGACGAGGTGATCCGCATCATCCGCGAGAACGACGAGCCCAAGCCGGTGCTGATGAAGCGCTTCGGGCTCACCGACACCCAGGCCGAGGCGATCCTGGAACTCAAGTTGCGCCATCTGGCCAAGCTCGAGGAGATGAAGATCCGCGGCGAACAGGACGAACTGAGCCGTGAGAAGGAAGACCTGGAAAAGACCCTCAATTCCCGCCAGCGCCTGCGCACCCTGATCAGGAAGGAGATCGAGGCGGCCGCCGAGGAATTCGGCGACGAGCGCCGTTCGCCGCTGGTGCAGCGCGAGGCCGCCCAGGCCATGGACGAGACCGCGCTGATCCCCACCGAGCCGGTCACCGTGGTGCTGTCGCGCAAGGGCTGGGTGCGTGCCGCCAAGGGCCATGAGGTCGACCCCTCCGCCCTGAGCTACAAGGCGGGTGACGGCTATCTGGCTGCGGCGCGCGGGCGCAGCAACCAGCTGGCGGTGTTCCTGGATTCCCAAGGGCGCACCTACGCGCTGCCGGCCCATTCGCTGCCCTCGGCGCGCGGGCAGGGCGAGCCGCTCAGCGGGCGGCTGTCGCCCAAGGACGGCGCCTCCTTCGTGGGGGTTATCATGGGCCAGCCCGAGGACCTTTATCTGCTGGCCACCGACTTCGGTTACGGCTTCGTGTGCCGGCTGGAGGACATGATCACCCGCAACAAGGCGGGCAAGGCCGTGCTCAGCGTACCCAAGGGGGCGCGCGTGCTGCCCCCGGTGCCGGTGCGTTCCCTGGAGGGCGACTGGATCGCCGCCGCCTCCAGCGAGGGCTACCTGCTGGTGACGCCGCTGGCCGAGCTGCCGCAGATGTCGCGCGGCAAGGGCAACAAGATCATCAACATCCCCTCGGCCAAACTGCGCAGCCGGGAGGAGGTGGTCGCCGCCATCACCCTGGTTCAGGACGGGGAAAAACTTACCGTTTATGCGGGTAAGAAGTACAAGACCATGAAGGGCGAGGAGGTGGACGAGTACGCCGGTGAACGCGGGCGGCGCGGGCACAAGCTGCCGCGCGGCTACCAGAAGGTGGAGGCCCTGGTGCCGGGCTTCATGGAAGGCTGAGCGGGGTAAACCGCGGCGTCATATCGCCGCGCTAAAACCCTACTGTTTGCCCATTGAATTTTTGCCCGCCGCCCCTATCTAATAGGTCGGTCCCTCGCTGATTGGAGTGCGAAACGAACCATGAAACGAATTTTCCTGTTCCTTGCGACCAACGTTGCCATCCTGGTGGTGTTGAGCATCGTGCTCGACGTCGTGATGGCCGTTACCGGAACCCGCGGCATCGAAACGGCCCAGGGAACGATCAATTACCAGGCGCTGCTGATTATTGCAGTGGTCTTCGGTATGGGCGGCTCGTTCATCTCGCTGGCCATTTCAAAGTTCATGGCCAAGATGACCATGGGCGTCCAGGTCATCGACCGCCCCAGCAACCAGGCGGAATCCTGGCTGATGAACACGGTGCAGCGCCTGGCGCGTGAGGCGAAGATCGGCATGCCGGACGTCGGCGTGTTCGATTCGCCCGAGCCCAACGCCTTTGCCACGGGCATGAACCGCAATCACGCCCTGGTGGCGGTGAGCACCGGATTGCTGCACAACATGAACGAGGACGAGGTCGAGGCCGTGCTGGGCCACGAGATCTCTCATGTCGCCAACGGCGACATGGTGACGTTGGCCCTGATTCAGGGCGTGGTGAACACCTTCGTGATCTTCGTCGCCCGCGTGGTGGGCTTCGTGGTCGATCGCGTCCTGCTCAAGAACGAGCGCGGTTACGGGATCGGTTACTGGGTCACCGTGATCGTGATGGAGATCTTCCTCTCCATCCTGGCCTCGATGATCGTGATGTGGTTCTCGCGCCAGCGCGAGTTCCGGGCCGATGCCGGCGGCGCCCGCCTGGCCGGACGGGAAAAGATGATCTCCGCTCTCAAGGCGTTGCAGCGGGTGTACGAGCCGCACGAACTGCCCGGCCAGTTCGCGGCCTTCGGTATCAACGGCGGCCTGGGTTCCGGCCTGCGCCGGCTGTTCACGAGCCATCCGCCGCTTGAAGAGCGCATTGCCGCGCTGGAAAGCGGGCGCTGATCGCAAACCGCGTTCACAAGCCGTAACGAACAAGGCCGCGGATATCCGCGGCCTTGTTCGTTTGTGGCGAGGGGCCAGTCTCAGCCCATGGAGGAGAAGTCGTAGTTGAGCTTCTCCGAGGGTGGGCTGAGGAAGTTGCCCTGCACGAAGTTGGCGCCGACACCCCACAGCATGGACAGCACGTTCGGATCGTCCACGTGGGGAATCACGACCAGTTTGTTCTGGTTGTGGGACTGGTCGACGATGCCGCGGATGGATTCCTGGTTTTCCTCGCTCTCGAGGATGTTCTCCATCAGGCTGGGATCGATCTTGATGAAGTCCGCCGGGAACTGGCCCAGCAGCTTGAAGGGCTCGATCCCGGTGCCGAAGTTTTCCAGCGCCAGGCCGCACTTGAGGACGTTGGTGAACTTGGCAAACTCCTTGGCCTGCTTGAGGTGGTTCACCACGCTTTCCTCCTTGAGCTCGAAGATCACGCTGGCGGCCGGTATGCGCAGTTCGCGCAGTTTTTCGCTGATCCAGCGTGCAACCTGCGGGTCCTGCAGCGCACCGGTGCTGAGCTTGATGAAGAAGATCGTCTCGGGCTGTGCCTCGCGGCGTTTGCCCAATGCCTCGAAGGCATGGGAGAGCACCCAGCGGTCGAGAAGCACGGCAACGCCGGTGCGTTCCGCGCTTGGCATGAATTCCATCGCCGGCACGATCTTGCTTTCCTCGTCGAGCAGGCGCAGGTAGACCTCGTAGCGTTCGCCCGATTCTCCATGCAGGCTGACGATGGGTTGGTACAGCAGCCGCAGGTGGTTGCCTTCGATGGCGCTCCGGATGCGGTTCGCCCATTCCTCGTCGAGCTGCTTTTGGGTCATCTCGCCCTTCTTGGGGCGGTAGATCAGGATATTGTTTCCACCCTGCTCGCTGATACCTTTCTGAGCGGTATCGGCGCGCACCAGGGATTCGTTCTCGTCGGGGGCGTTCTCGTCCAGGATGGTGGCGCCGATGCTCATGGTGCAGGTGACCGTCTTGTCGTCGATCTCACAGATGTGATCGGCCACGGTCTTGGCGATCTTCTGCCCGTATGCCTCGAGCTGCTTCGCCTCCCAGACCGGGGTGAGGATGGCGAAATGCTCGCCTTCCATGCGTGCGAGGGTGTCGTTCGGCCCGCAGACCTGCTTCAGTACGCCGCCCAGGTCGGCCAACAGAATCTCCTGCTTGGCCGCGCCGATGGTGCTGCGGATTTCCGGGAACTTGTCGATGATCAGGGTCAGCAGCGCGCCGTTGCCCTGGCCGTTGTGCGCCTTGGACAGGACGTTGCTGAGCTCTTCCATGAAGTGGGCGCGGTTGTACAGGCCGGTAACCAGATCCTGTTGCTTGAGTTTGCTGATCTGCTCCTCAAGCTCCTTGGTGTCGCCCTGGCGGCGGATCACCAGCTGGGTGCAGGGTTCCCCGTCCATGCTCGCCGGGCTGAATTCGACGTGGGCGGGAAACTCGTTGCCGTCCTCGCTGCGCAGCCTGAGCTCCAGGTTCTCGTGTTCTTCCGAGGCGGTCTCGTAATGGCGCAGGAAGTCCTTCAGCTTTTGCTGGTCGTCGGCGCCTACCATATCCATGATCGGCATGCCTTCCAGCTCATCTATGTCCTCGTAGCCGAACAGTTCCACGTAGGCCTCGTTGGCGTAGATATGCATGCCTTCGTGCACGTAGGCGATAGCGTCTTTGGAACTGCTGAGCAGGGCCTTGCAGCGTTTTTCGGATTCCTTGACCGTGCCGCGCAGGCGCTGCACCTCGCGCCAGTGCCAGTGACAGGTGGCGGTGCGGTCGATGACCTGTTTGAGATGTTCCGGGCGGTCCTTGCTGACCAGATCGGATGCGCCGAGGGCCATGGCATCCTCGATATTGGCGTTGACGTCGGCGGTCAGCGCGATCACCGGGATATGCCGGCCGGCTTCCTGGATGGTGTTGGTCACCTGCTCGAGACTGATCTGGCTCATGTCGATGTTGCAGAGCACCAGGTCGGGGGCGTGCTGCTTGAGCAGCTTGCCGAAGGCCTCCACGTTGTCCGCCCGTTCGGGACGTACAGCGAAACCGGCCTTCTTGATGATGCTGACGGCCCGTTCCGCGTCGTTCAGATCATGTTCTACGATGATGACTCGAAGTAGTTTGTCCATATTACATGCTTGTCGATAGCGGCCAGGGACGGCTCAAAGGCTGTCCCATAATGATTCAAATCCGTCTTTGCCCTGGTGTGATGTGTCCTGGCTCTGCTCCGGCTCTTCCTGGAAGCCGCGATAGCGGTATTGGGTGAACGAACTGCTTTGTTCCAGTTGCTCGGAAAGGACGATGCGCATCTGGCGATCGAAGACCGATAGCGTGATGTCGTCACCCAGGGCGAGGGTGTCGGAGGGTACCAGAATTGAGGGCGGTTTGTTGATGGTCTTGATGCCGGGCAGCATCAGGGCCCTCACGGGGCGCTGGAGCAGGGCGCGGCGATTGTTGATCTTGTGGATCTGGATCAGCAGGGTTTTGGGCCCCAGCAACTGGATGCCGGCCTCCAGGCCGTGGGTTTCGATGAATTTCATCCAGCGCACCACGCCGACGCGCCATTGATAGTCGCCGCCTTCCTTTTCGCGCAGCCCGACCAGTTCGCCGACCTGGGCGCGCGAGGGGCTGTCCTTGTGCCACAGCAGGCAGTAGCCGCCGGCACTGGTGTTGAGCACCTGCCAGGTTTGCCAGCTCTTGGGGCCATGGAGCGTCATGCGCTCCAGCTCCTGTTTTTTCTGCTCCTTGGAGTATTCGTCGCTCACCACGTTGCCGGCCGCGATGATGTCCCAGGGATTCTGGTGGCGCAGCGCGGAATTCATGGTGTCGTAGAGGAAGCCTTCGTGATCCCGGCGGTTATGGTCCGGAATCGTCTGCAGGCTCAGTTCGGAAGAGGAGGTCTGCTTGGGCAGCTCCGGGTCTGGGGGCTGTGGTATTGCTGCGATGCTGTCGGCATCGTGTTCGATGGCCTCGAAAATACCGTTCAGGCTCAGGGCTGCGGTGATGCCGGTGCCGCGGGCGGCGCGCGAGAAGCGGCGCTTGGCGGTGCTGGACCAGGCGTGCAACAGGCGGCGGCTGAAGTCCGCGCCCAGCACGGCGCGGTTGGTGATCGTTTCCGTTAGCGAAGCGTCGCCCGCCTGGGCGCGCTCCCGCAACAGGTGCATGACCTTGACCAGGTTGAGCGTACGCAGCGAGGGGCTTTGTCCCAGCTCGCTGAGCGGATAGTACCCGGGGGGCTGGTCGCTGGTCAGGTCGACGACGTGCACGCCGCCCTCGGTGTCGGGCAGGAAGTTACGGGTGATCTCCACGCGGCTGTACACGCTGTCCAGAAACGCGGCCAGCCTGTCGGCCTCGCCCTGGCGCAGGCTGAGCGGTCGGGAGAGGGCCAGCAGGCAGACCTTCTTGAACTCGTCGCTGATGGTGGACTTGCTGCCTTCGAGTTCCTCGTCCTTCACCGACCGGTTGTGGATCTGGTTCTGTTCCGCGAAGGCGTAGAGCTGGTACAGGTCGTGCCAGATGTTCTTGGGGTCGGGGCCGTAGACCTGGGCCGACTTGAGCAGCGCCTCGCCGAGATAGCGCATAGCACGGTGAGTGGTCAGGGCGAGTTGCTTGGCGTCGAGGCGGGCGCGTCCCACCACCGCGTCCATGACGCAGATCTTGTAGCCGTGTGCCATTTCCAGCATCAGGGTCTGCGCCAGTTGCACGATTTTGCGGCTCTTGGCGGGCAGCGGCAGGGCGCGCGAGATGAGGTGCTTGTTGAGGTGAGTGAGCACGATACGTGCCGTGGGGCGCATCAGCTCCATGTCTTCCAGGCGATCCTTGACCGGGATCGACAGGCGGTTGAGCTGGCGCAGACCGTTGTAATACTCCCTGGTGGTTTCGCCCATATTCACCAACGGCAGCGCCTTCAGCCACTTTTTGATCTTGCGTGGCTGAGTCGGGAAGCCCTCGCCGTCCGGCGACTGCTGATTGGGTGTGAAGAGGTGCATGCGCCTCCTGAGGATAGAGTTATTCTTTAGAAAACGCTCTAATGCATCTGAATATTAAAGGGAATTACTACTTATTTATACTTTCAAGTGGTCAAATCAAGCGCAAACTGTCCAGAATGTGACGTAGTTCGCTCATTCTGTGACACCCAACAGCTGTTTACCTGCCGTCCCGGCGACCTCCCGCGCCAGGCGGGGCAGGAGATAACCGGGCAGGCGTGCGTGTAGGTCACGCATGATTTTCCGGGCCTCGTCCACCGGCACTTCGAAATGCGCGGCGCCCTGCACGCGGTCCAGCAGGTGCAGGTAGTAGGGCAGCACCCGGTGCGCGAACAGGCGTTCGCTCAGCTCGGCCAGGACCCGCGCATCGTCGTTCACCCCACGCAGCAGCACCGCCTGATTGAGCACGGTATGGCGCTCCGCCAGGGCGGCGCATGCCGCGCCGACCGTCGCGTCGATCTCGTTGGGATGGTTGGCGTGCACCACGATCACCACCTTCAGACGGGTTTCGGCCAGGATGTCGAGCAGTTCCTGCGTGATCCGCTCCGGCAGCACCACCGGCAGCCGGGTGTGGATGCGCAGCCGCTGCAGGTGCGCAACGGATTCCAGGGCCTGCACCAGCTCGCCGAGTTTGGCATCACTCAGGGTCAGCGGATCTCCGCCGCTGAGGATGATCTCATCGGTGTCGGGCGAGTCCGCCAGGTAGGCAAGCGTTTCGCTCCAGCGGCTGCGCGAGGCGCCCTGTTCGGCGTAGGGGTAGTGGCGGCGAAAGCAGTAACGGCAATGTACCGCGCAGGCGCCGGTGGTGATCATCAGCGCACGTCCGGCGTATTTGTGTAGCAGCCCGGGGGCCTGCTGGGCCGCACCGTCGCCGACGGGGTCGATGGAGAAGCCCGGCAGCACGCGGCATTCCTCGCCCAGCGGCAGCACCTGGCGCAGCAGCGGATCGTGCGGGTCTCCCTTGCGCATGCGCGCAACGAACCCGCGCGGCGCCAGCAGTGGAAACAGCCCCTCGGCCTCGCGGACAGGACCCGGCAGTTCGGCCGGCAGGCCGAGCACGCGCAGCAGTTCGGCGGGGTCGCGAATGGCGTCCGCCAGCGCCTGCTGCCAGTCCGGGACGTGTCTATGGGCTGCTAATTCCGGTATCATTGCGCGCCATTGGCTGAGGGCGAAGTATCAAGTTTACAGAGGAAAGCATGGCCACATACAGCACCAACGAGTTCAAGAGCGGGCTCAAGATCATGTTGGACGGTGATCCCTACACCATCGTCGAAAACGAATTCGTGAAGCCGGGCAAGGGGCAGGCCTTCAACCGCGTCAGGGTTCGTAATCTGAAAACCGGGCGCACCGTCGACAAGACCTTCAAGTCGGGCGAATCGGTGGAAGCCGCCGACGTGATGGATACCGACATGCAGTATCTCTACACCGATGGCGAATTCTGGCACTTCATGGTGCCGGACACCTTCGAGCAGTACGCCGCCGACACCACGGCCGTGGCCGATGCCAAGCTGTGGCTCAAGGAGCAGGACATGTGCATCGTGACCCTGTGGAACAACGAGCCGCTGTCCGTCACCCCGCCGAATTTCGTCGAGCTGCGCATCACCGAGACCGACCCCGGCGTGCGCGGCGACACCGCTACCGGCGGCACCAAGCCCGCCACGATGGAGACCGGCGCCGTGGTCAAGGTGCCGCTGTTCATCGAGGAGGGTGAGGTCCTCAAGATCGACACCCGTACCGGCGAGTACGTCTCCCGCGTCAAGGAATAAGCGTGGCCGACTGGCGCCCCAGCGCTGGTGCGGAACTGCTGCAGGCCCGGGCCCGGATGCTTTCCGGCATCCGGGCCTTTTTCATGGCGCAGGGCGTGCTCGAGGTGGAGACCCCGCTGCTGTGCCGGGCGGGTGTCACCGACCCGCATATCGAAGGCTTCGCCGTCCCAACCGGGGACGAAACCCGTTTTCTGCAGACCTCGCCCGAATACGCCATGAAGCGCCTGCTGGCGGCCGGCAGCGGCGATATCTATCAGCTCGGCAAGGCCTTCCGGCGCGGCGAGGCGGGTGCCCGTCACAACCCCGAGTTCACCCTGCTGGAGTGGTATCGGACCGGTTTCGATCACCACCGCCTGATGCTGGACGTCGCCGACCTCATCACGGCGCTGTTCGCCCCGAACGTCCCCGTCTTCGAGTACCGCAGCCATGCCGAGGTCTTCCAGCGTGCGTTGGGTCTCGATCCGCAGGGTGCCGATACTCGACCTGCTCATGACCCACCGCGTGGCCCCGAGTCTCCCGGCCGATCGTTTCACCTTTATCCACGGCTATCCCGCCAGCCAGGCCTCGCTGGCGCGACTCAATGCCGACGGGCAGACTGCCGCGCGCTTCGAGCTGTACCACGGCGATCTCGAACTGGCCAACGGCTTTCACGAATTGAGCGACGCGGACGAACAGCGTCGTCGTTTCGAAGCCGACCAGGCCTGTCGTGAACGGATGGGGCTGGAACCGCGCGTGGCCGACGAGGCCCTGCTGGTAGCCCTTGAGCACGACCTGCCGGATTGTGCCGGCGTCGCGCTGGGCGTGGACCGGCTGCTGATGGTCGCCACCGGCAGCCAGCATATCTCGGACGTACTCAGCTTCGACTGGCCGCGCGCCTGAGCCGGCCGGCTGATCAAGATATTCAATAAAAGGAGACCCGCATGAAAATCATCGGCAGCACCCTGCTCGGCATCTGGCTGATCCTCACCGCGTTGATCACCCTGTTGCATCTCAACTTCAGCTATCGGAGCGAAGTGATGGCGGTGCTGGCGTTGGCGGCCGGGGTGTTTGTTTTGATCCGCAGGTGAAGAGGTGCTGTTGGTCCTGATTAGAAATTTTCGGACCAGGTTTCGCGCGCTTTGGATCTCCTGTTGATCGTGGAGAGCCGTGTTTCGCGCTCTTGGGGTTGGCAATTCTTTGTCTAACGCATTTACACAGCGCGAGATACTTTCTCTTGCTTGCCCAAGAGAAAGTATCCAAAGAGAAGGGCACCCCAACCGCCTTGGCCTTCGGCTGCCCTCACAACCGTTGACTTGCAACGGGTCGGTTCGACACGACGTCCTGTCGTGTCGAACCTCAGCCC
>JARRKE010000052.1 GCA_037388465.1 Gammaproteobacteria bacterium | reverse complement strand
GTATCCGGTCCCGGCGCAGTCGGCCGGGCCTGCAGCCACAGCATCTGGCCGCCGTGAAGGCCGCAGCCGCAGTGGGGCAGGCCAAAACCCGGGGCGCCGAACCGCATTCGCAGGAACTGATTTTCGAGCCCGGCTCGGTTTCGGGTGGCGATTACCGCTTCGATATCGGCACCGCCGGCAGCACCATGCTGGTGCTGCAAACCATCCTGCCTGCGCTGCTCACCTGCGCCCAGCCCAGTGCGCTGGTGCTGGTGGGCGGCACGCACAATCCCTTGGCGCCTTCCTTCGAGTTCATCCAGCGCGCGTTCCTGCCCCTGATCAAGCGGATGGGGCCGCGCGTCGATGCACAGCTCGAACGCCCCGGCTTTTATCCACGCGGCGGAGGCATCGTCGGGGTACGGGTGGCGCCCGCTTCGGTGCTGCAGTCGCTGGAGCTTCGGGAGCGGGGTGACGTTTCGGTCATGCACGCGACAGCCTTGCTGGCTCATCTTCCCCGCCATATCGCCATCCGTGAACTCGGCGTGCTGGAAAAAAACCTGGGCCTGTCCGCGAACCAGACGTCGATCGTCGAGGCCGATGACGCATTCGGCCCGGGCAACGCGGTGAACGTGGTGGTCGAAAGCCGGCATGTTACCGAAGTGTTCACTGCGATCGGACAAAAGGGGGTGCCCGCCGAGACGGTGGCGCAGGGTGTGGCAGCCGGGGTCCGGCGCTATCTGGATGCCGGGGTGCCGGTCGGTGAACATCTGGCCGATCAGCTGCTGTTACCGGTTTCCCTCTCCGGTTCGGGCCGTTTTACGAGCTTGCCGCCGACGCGGCATACCCGTACCAACCTCATGGTGATCGCGCAATTCACGGGACAGCGTTTCCACTGCGCCGAGACCGGCGCGGGCCGGTGGGAGATCGGGTTGGATCAGGCCCGGATCAATGTGGTTCCCGATGCCAGATAAGCTCCCCGTTTCTATGGATGTCGCGCACCCGGTGCAGCGGAATGCTGTGCACCCGGCCCTCATCGTCGGTGAGCTCGAATACAAAATGGCTGTCCGCAGGGAAGGTGATTTCCCGTAGCGGCACGGTGACGACCCGGTCCAGGATCCGGTCGTAGTAACCGATGACGAACTCGGCACGGCCGTAATCCGGATCCCAGCGAATCCGGTTCAGCATGTCCTGAATGGGCGTTTGCGGCATCGGTGGGCCGTGGTTTCCAGGCTGGATCTGCGATCCGGGGTTTCTGACATCGGTCAAAAGACCGGCAGCCCGCGGTTTGTGGGGTGCCAAATATGGTCTACAAATAGTATGGAATACAACGGCTCAGACCGTTGCCCTGTTGTGTGCACATAACATGGAGGATATGAACATGGCCAAAGAAAGCAAAGAAAAAACGGTTCCCGTCAGCAAGGGTGCACAGGCCGAGCCAACGCCTCCCATGCGCGCTCCGTCGCCTTTCGAGGAACTGGACCGCATGTTCGAGTCGTGGATGCCGCGCGGCTGGATGCGTCCGTTCCGTTGGGAATGGCCATCCTGGGCCGAGGCGGCCATGCCGTCCGCAAGGCTGCCGCGGGTCGATGTCATAGACCGTGACAATGAAATCGTGGTGCGCGCGGAACTGCCCGGGGTCGAGAAAAAGGACCTCGACGTTTCGGTGACGGAAAATACCGTGACCATCAAGGCCTCTACCAGCAAAGAGGAAAAGGAAGAAAAAGGTGATTTCTATCGCTGTGAAATCACGCGTGGGAGTTTTATGCGTACGGTGGCGCTGCCCGGCGATGTCGATTCCGCCAAGGCCAAGGCAAGTTTCAAGGACGGCATGCTGGAGCTGGCAATACCCAAGGTCGCGAAATCGAAACGGCGCAGCATCAAGGTCGAGTAGCGCCGGTGCTGGCCACTGGTGTATGGGTGGCCTGAACTAAGGGGGAAACGTCATGGCGAAACAACCCGCAACACGCTCCGTCGGCGCGCCCGACCCCGAGTTGAGGAATTCCCCGATCATGGAAGAGACGGACGAGGATTTCGAGGTGTTGGCGCAGGAGACGGATGAACTGCCGGTCTGCTATTTCAACAGCACGGCCTATGCGCACGGCACGTTCGTCTGCAGCGGCAGCGGCGAGCTGCTGCGTTGCGAAAAGGGGGTCTGGGTCAGGTCGGGTGGTTGTGATCCCGACAATCCCTAGGTCGGGTTTTATTCAATGAATAAGCCGGCAATGGGGCTCAGGACTCTGCCACGTTGTCCTGCAGGGTGGCCTCGGCGTCGTCGGGAGGCAGCGGCTGGCTGAACAGATAGCCCTGGGCCTGGTCGCAGCCGATCTCCCGCAGGGTTTCCAGCTGGGCTTGTGTCTCGACCCCTTCGGCCACCACCGACATGCCCAGGCTGTGTCCCAGATGGACGATGCCGGATGCGATCGAAAGGTCGTCGGCGGAATCGGGGAGGTCTTCCACGAAAGACTGGTCGATTTTCAGGCGCTCGATGGGGAAGCGTTTCAGGTACGCCATGCTCGAGTAGCCGGTGCCGAAATCGTCCACTGTGATATGGACACCCAGGTTCTTGATTCGATGCAGCACCGTCAGGGTGTTTTCCATGTCCTGCACCAGCAGGCTCTCGGTGATTTCGAGTTCCAGCAGATCGGGGGGCAGGCCCGTGGCATCGAGGGCGTTCTTGACGGCTTCGAACACATCGCTGATCACGAACTGACGCGTCGAGACATTGACCGCGACGATCGTGGCTGGCAGTCCCTTGTTTAGCCAGACCTTGTTCTGGCGGCAGGCTTCATACAGCACCCAGGCGCCGATGGCGCTGATAAGGCTGCTTTCTTCGGCAACCGGGATGAATTTGCCCGGGGGGACCATACCCAGTTCGGGATGATGCCAGCGCAGCAACGCTTCGAAGCTGGTGATCCGGCCGCTGGCAATGTTGATTTGCGGCTGGAAGTGAAGCAGAAGCTCGTTGTTCTTGATGGCGCGCCGGAGACCGGTTTCCAGCGTGAGTCGCTCGAACACCGAGGCATTGAGCTCGGGCGTGAAGAAGAAGTAATCGTTGCGGCTGAGTTCTTTCACCTTGTACATCGCCGCATCGGCGTGCTGCAGCAACTCGTCGAAGTGGTGGCCGTCGCGCGGGAACAGCGCCATGCCGATGCTTCCGGTGATGATGAGTTCATGCCCATCGATGAATACCGGGGTGGCGAGAACGTCCAGAATCTTTTGAGCGATATGTGCCGCGATGTCGGCGTTGCTGTCGTGCAGCATGATGAGAAATTCGTCTCCGCCCAGGCGTCCGACCGTATCGACGCGGCGTACGATGGTTCGTAGTCGTTCCGCCACGGAGACTAGAAGCTGGTCGCCTTTGGCGTGACCGAGCGAGTCGTTGACGTTCTTGAAATGGTCCAGATCGAGGAACAGCATTGCGATTTGGTGCCGATCGCGTTCGGCCTGAACCAGTGCCTGCTCGACGCGATCCCTGACCAGAGTACGGTTGGGCAGGTTGGTTAACGGATCGTAGTAGGCGAGATGGCGGATCCGCTCTTCCGCCTCCATGTGTTCGGTTATATCCAGGGAGATGGAGATGTAATTCATCACCGCTCCCTCGTCGTTCTTGACGGCGGTAAGCGCCATCCATACAGGATAGGATTCGCCGTCCTTGCGCCGGTTCCAAAGCTCTCCCTGCCAATAGCCGGTTTCGTTCAATGCCTCGTTTACGCTGTGATATATCGAGTCGTCGGTGCCTGCGCGTAACATGCTGATGTTTTGTCCGATGACTTCTTCGGGGGTGTAGCCGGCCACCTCGGTGAACGCCTTGTTGACCTTGATGATGTTCGACTGCGCATCGGTGACGATGATAATTTCCCGGCTGTTATCGAATACTGAGGCTGCCAGGTTCAGTTCCTCGATGCGCGCGAGATTTTCCAGAGAAAATGAGACGTCCAGGACCATCTCTTCGAGCAGCCTGAGCAGTTCTCCCGTGAAGAAATCGGTTTCCCCGGCATACAGGTTCAATGCCCCGGCGACTTTGCCGGCCTGAAAGAGTGGAAAGGCGGCGGAAGAGCGGATGCCGACTGCGGTGGCGCGTTCCCGCCAGGGTTGGGTGTTGGGGTCGGCCAGGAAATCATTGCAGATGTACGGCCGGCCGTCACGCAAGGCCTTTGCCGTGGGGCCCTGTCCTTCGGGAATGGATGGATCGATCGAGATTTTTAGATCTTTGGCGTACTCGTCGGCCACGCCATAGCTGCCAATGGCCGAGACCAGGTTCGTCTCCGGATCAATCAGGCCGATGAAGGCGCCTTTCAATCCGCCATGTTCTACGGCGATGCGGCATATTTCGGGATACAGTTCGTTCGCCGAGTTGAGGCGGACAATGGACTGGTTGGTGTAACTCAGAGTGGAATAAAGGGCATTGAGGCGACGGATGCGCTCTTCGGCAAGCTTGCGCGAGGTGATGTCGTGTCCTTCCGCGAGCAGATTTTTTACGGTTCCGTCCGAGCCCAGAATGGGTTTGAGGGAAAAGTCGACATAATGCAGTTTGTCATCCGGCCCTAGGTGAGTCGTCTCGTAGGCGATATGTTCGCCCTGACGGGCCGCATCAATGGCGTTTTTCAGCCGTTGTTGCTCCTGGACGTCATGCGTCCACCAGGGCGTCTCCCAGAAGGGTTTTCCAATGACGTCTTCACGGCGTGCCTGCGCGAATTTGAGCGCCAGTTCATTGACATCCCTGACCAAGCCGTCCAGGGAAATAATGCCGGTGAACTGAAAGCTCTGTTCGAAGATGGCGCGCAGCGTCTGGTTGTTTTTGTCGAGCTCACCGGCAAGTGCGGTGAAATGCCGTGCAAGTTCGGCAATTTCATCCCGGCCGGTAATTTGAGGGAGCTCGTGTTTGCCTCCGGTTGAGGACTGGGCGGCGGCGGTCAATATTTCGATGCGCCGCAGCACGAAAATCCGCAAATAGAGCCAGACCAGGAAGGCGAGCAGCAGAATGCTGCCAATACTGAGCAACGCGTGCGACAGTGCTTCGCGTTTGGCGGCGTCGCGTTGTGGCAGGCTGTCGAGTGTCAGAATGACTGCGCCGATACGCTGCGAGCGCAACTCGCCACGCTGCAAGGGGAGACGCAGGGGGTAAATGGACCAGGTCAGCGAACGATTGCTGTTTTGGGCTGTTTGCGCGGTAAGCGACCGCTGTGCGGCTTCTATCAGCGATGTCGGCGGGGCATTCGGCATATCGCTCAGCGGTTTGTCGATGAGACGGTAGTCGGTGCTCAGGATGACCCGGTGATGGTTGTCGACCAGAACCGCCCAGCGTACCTCCCGCATAGGGACAATCATCTGCAGGCTGTCACGTGCGGCGTTCCAGTCCGAGCTGCTCAAATCCTGCCGGATCCGGGTAGCCACTTGGTCTCCCGCCTGGGCGGCCTCCTGCAGCAGACGCCGATCGATATGCTTTTCGGCCTGGGCTACCTGAAAATAATAGGTAAGGGCGGCAAGAGGCAGGCTCGTCAGGAACAACGCCAGGGGAATGACCCGGCGCAACGGAAAGATCAAACTCATTTCTCCGTGTCCCTGATCAGTTGTGGATAAATCATCGGGGCGATTTCAACCTTCTGCCGCAGTAGCCCGTGGGTCAGCATGACCTGTTCCAGTCGTTGCGCTGTAGCTGTCAGCCCATTCCGACTTTCTTCCATCAGTTGACTGTTTTTCGTCCGATCGGGCAATTCCATGAGTTTCCAGGCACTCAGGACCTCGTTGGTCGATGTGCCGGTGCGCGCCTTGAGATGTTCCGCCGCTGTCTCCGGGTTCCGTCTGATCACAGCGAGCGCCTTGAAATAACTGTCGACGAGATGTTCGAGTTCGTGGCTTTTCTCGATCCGGGTCCGTTTGTTGACAACGAGAACATCCACGATTTCTCCGGGGATATCTCTACTCGAAAAGATTTCCCGTGCGCCTTCGGTCAATAACTCGGAGCGGAAGGGCTCATAGGTGATGGCCACATCGATTTCGTTCTGGCGATAGGCACGCCCCAATGCCTCGGTAGGCAGATTGATAATCACTACGTCTTCCGGCGTCAATCCGGCCCGTGCCAGCAGTCTGGCAAGCATGTAGGCGCCGAGCGCATTGGTCTGTACGCCGATGCGTTTGCCACGCAATTGTGCCAGACGGGTAATACCCGGTTTTGCCAGCACCGTATCGGCGCCGTTGGAGATGTCGAAAACCAGGATGATTTGCGGTTGCTGACCGTGATCAGCGAGTTGCAGGACTTCGTCGAGCGTGATGGCGGCGGCGTCGATATCGTGATTGCGCAGGGCGCGGAGGGTGTCGCCGGTATTGTCGAAGTCTATCAGCCGAACCCGCTCGGGGTTCAGGTAACCGAGATCGCGGGCATAGTAGAGGCCCAGATATCCCGGCCAGGCGTTGCTGCCGACTCGCAGCGGTTCGGTCGGTTGAGAGCATCCCGACAGCCCGACGAATACTGCGAGCAGGATGAGTTGCCGTATGAGAGTCAAATGTAATTATGTTGCGTACCAGCCCACGGCCATTCTTAGCAGTATCTGTACACGGAATCTAGGGTTTTTGGCGCAAAGGGACCTATACCGCCTCCGACCGGTATGGTCGGAGGCGGGTAAGGAGTGGTCAGTCCCGGGGGCGGGTGCCGGTGACGACCATGTCGCGTCCATCGGCGACTTGGTAGACCTCGGCCTGCATGCCGGCTGCTTCGAATTGCGCGACGACTTCTTCCGGGCGCAGGAAGTGATTGCCCTGCACGTGTTCGGAAAGGTTCTGGAACGCCATGGCGCGCGTGCCCGGCGTTCTCAGGGCCGAGCGTTCCGCAGGCCAGTTAGGTTCCCAGATCACGGCGCTGCCGCCGGGTTTCAGGTGTTCGCGCAGGATGCGAAAGACATTCTCCTTCTGGTCCCAGACGTGGTGCAGCGCGCGGTTCATGGCGATCAGATCGACCGGTTCGTCGATGCTGAAGTGGTTGAGGTCGCCGGCGGTGAAGCTGATCCGGTCGGCCAGCCCCTCCGCCTCGGCGAGCCGCGTGGCCTGCTGGATGTTTTCATCGAAACCGTCCATGCCCACGCCACGCAGATGAGGGAAGTGTTTGGCCATACGGCGCAGGTACCAGCCGTTGCCGCAACCGAGGTCGACCGCGACGCCGCCTTCGGCATCGACTTTACGAAATACCGGCACCCGCTCCAGGATTTCTTTTTCGAGCAGCGGGCCGAATTGGTATTCGAGCATGGGGCCGAACCACGGCAGGATGGTCTCCCGCTCTGCAAGCACCTTTTCCCCCGGACGTTCCCCGCTGCGCATCAGTTCGGCGGCCCGTTCGGTCATATGGGCGGAAAGCATGGATTGCACCGCGAACGGCATCAGCGTGCCGGGCGTTTCCGTCAAGAAGGCACGCCCCAGATCGCTGAGGCAGAAGCGGCCGTCATCGGGCATGTCCAGCAGTTCGAATGCATAGGCGGCGTCGCACCAGCGGGTGACGTAGCCGGCATCCATGTGGCTGGCCGCCGCCAGCGCCTGCGGGTCGGCTTCGCCAAGTTTCTGCAGGGCGGCGAACAGACCGTCGACCACGCCGACGAAGGCGAGGTTCAGGCTGAGCGCGCCCTGGGTGCGCTGCATGATGTCCTGACGCAAATCCTGTGGTGATGTCATTGGTTGCTCCGTATTGATGAGGCGGTAGATGGCGGACCATCCGTCTCGAAATGAAGTTCCCGACGTTCAGTTTACGTTCAGCTAACCTTCAGTTTGTGTTCAGCTTACCTGCATTAACCTGCTCGCGTCATGAATCAACGACGTAAGGAGGTATTCATGAAATCACGTAAGCTTTCGATTGTTGTTCTGCTGGGTGCCATGGGTTTGGCCCCCGCCGTCTGGGCCGACCACAATAGCATCTGGGGCGAAGGTTGGGCGAACATGCCTAACGATACGCACGACACCCGGATCGACACCCTGGGGGACAATGAAGCCTTCACTGACTATGTTCAGGAAGCTGCAGCCTCCGCACGGGATGACGTGGATACCGTGTCCGACATGCGGGATTCGGTGGACAGCGGTGCCGATGACGCCGCCACCATGGCCCGCGGCCGTTGATGCCCTGAATCCTTCAGGGATTTGCCGCAAACGCCCCGCTGGTCGGGGCGTTTGCTTTTATGCGGTACGCTGAACCGCATTCAGCTTACTTTCAGCTTGTCTGCGTATATTGGTATCCAGAAGACAAGGATGTACCTGCAAGAATCCTGTGGCCATTGCAGCGTGCCCTTGCTTCTTCAGTAGTGTGACTCCTTGATTGGCACCCGTCCCCCGGGTGCCTTTTTTATGCGCTTCAGCGCCAGTCGAGATGCACGCCCTGTTGGCGCAACTGGCGCAGGGCGGAAGACACGCAGTCGTCGACGAAGGTGACCCGGTGCGAATTGCGTCTGGCGGCCCGCCGCCAGTGACGCCCGTCCTGCAGACCGGCGAGTTCGTAGATGCGCGGCGCCGGGAAATAGAAGGCGTCGACGAACTGGCTGAACACAGTATTGATCACCGGCTGATAGAGCTTCAGGCGCCAGGCCGGGATGTCGGCCAGCAGATCCTCCAGCGACTCGCGGGCATGGGCGATGTGCCGTGCCTCATCGATGATATGCACCGTGATCATGTCGTAGATCGTGGGTGAGATATCCGCACGGTGCTTGCGGATGAGGCGGTTCATCCGGTCCGGCACCTCTTCACCGATGAGTACGGCGATCCAGAAGGCCGATGAATTAAACGGGGCGTAGCGGCCGAGCAGGTTGGCGAGGTTCGGGCGGCTGAAGCGGGTACGGGGCAGGGGCAGGCGCGAACGGCGCATCAGCTCCAGGAACATCAGGCTGTGCCCTGCCTCTTCGCGCAGCTCGTGCAGACGGTAGGTGGCGCGGGCCATGTCATGGCTCATGGCGCGCATGGCGCGGCTGATCCGCTCCATGAAAATGTTTTCCAGCCACAGCGCCCCCTCGATGAAGTTGATGAACTCATAGTGGGACAGGGCCAGCTTCTGGTCCTCGGAGAAGCCCCGGTATTCCGGCATGCCGTACAGGCTCAGGGCCTCTTCGGGCAGCCAGAACTGATCCAGGCTCAAGGCGTCCCAGTTCACCCGGGCGAGGGGGTCGTGGTAGGGGGTGCTGTTTCGGCTCAGCTGCTCCAGCAGCTCGCTGTGGGCCTGCTTCATACGGCTCAAGTACCTCTCTGGAGCCGAATATTCTACTTGACCCACCTCCGGGATGCACGGCTCCGATTTACAGCCACCCCGATCTGGGGTAACCTTCCGCGTCCCGTTCAGGGGAGCCCCGGGATTTCTGGGCGCCGGAAGGGCTTCTGGCCTGGAGAGCCCGCAGAATTCCGGTTTGAGGCGTCGGGCATGCCCGATAGCCCATGCAGTTCCAGGTTTCCGGAGAGGTGTCCGAGTGGTTGACCGGATTGCCGGGAGCCATCCGGAACGCCCGTAGGGCGGCCCCGCGAGGGGCGAGGGCAGGACGCCCGAGTAACGAGCACGCCAGCGTGCTCCGAGATTAGGGTCTGTTGGGAATATCCGACAGCCCATGCAGTTCCAGGTTTCCGGAGAGGTGTCCGAGTGGTTGAAGGAGCACGCCTGGAAAGTGTGTATACGGTAACCCCGTATCGAGGGTTCGAATCCCTCCCTCTCCGCCAAAAACGAAAAGGCCCCCTTGTGGGGCCTTTTTTGTTTTTGAGATTGGGGTTCGAACCCTCGATATTCAAAAAGAGGTTCGATCACGAGGCCGCAGGCCGAGAAACGGGGAGCGTCAGCGACCCAATCCCGACGCACATGGATGTGCGAGTGCCGCGGAAGGCAGGATGCCGAGAGCGGCCTCCCTCGGCAACTGCTCCCTGCGTTGCTCTATCTCCTGCATCCATGCAGTCGTCTCCGCCAAACAAAAAGGCCGGGGATCACCCGGCCTCTTTGCAACACGTTGCCGCGTCTCTGAGCTTAGAACTTAAGCCCGTAGGCGATACCGAGCGAGTCCTCGTACATCTGCTGCTTTTCCGTTCCGGCGGTATTGCCGGTCCAGGTGTTGAACAGGCTGCTGCCCGACACCGAGTTCTGGAAGGCGTGCATATAGGCCACCGTCACTTCTGAGTTGATGGCGGGGCGGTAGGTCATGCCCAGCGTCAGGTGGTCCTCGATGACACCCGGTGCGATCAGGTTGAAGGTCACGTCACGCGCCTGGATCGGATTGTTGCCGTGGTTGTAGCCGCCGCGCAGGGTCAACTTCGGGCTGTATTGATACTCCAGGCCGAGTTTGAACACATCCACGTCCTTCCAGCCGAAGCCGCGGCCGTTACTGCCGCCCAGGGTATTGGTATACCCGGGATTGCCGTTGGTGCTGGGATTGTTGATGGCCGGCACTTCGCTGTAGTTGATGTGCTGGTAATCGACGGCAACGGTCAGGGCGGAGGTGGCCTTGACCGCGATACCGGCATCCCAGTTCGAAGGGATGTCGAGTTTGCCGTTGTCGGCGAACAGGCCGCGGTACTTAT
Source organism: Gammaproteobacteria bacterium (assembly GCA_037388465.1). Taxonomy (NCBI): domain Bacteria; kingdom Pseudomonadati; phylum Pseudomonadota; class Gammaproteobacteria; species Gammaproteobacteria bacterium. Next base: position 4,739 of record JARRKE010000052.1, on the reverse strand, counting down.
CGAAGCGGCTCATGTCGATCTTGCTGGCATAGGCCAGTCCCAGCGATACACGATCGCTGAGCTTGCCGTACCAGCCTACGCGCGCACCCCAGCCGGTGGCCGTGTCGTAGCCGTTGTTGCTCACATGGCTGGGATCAGTGGAGAAGCCGGCAAAGGCCTGCAGACCTTCGGCACGGAATTGCTGGAAGCCGAACAGGGGCGCAATACCGATGGCGTTCTTGTCGTTGATCTTGAAGGCAAAGGTCGGAGCAACAATGAGCTGGGTCAGATCCACGCCGAGACGCCCCGAACCGCACAGCATGTTGTACGGTCCGCTGCTCGACGGATTGAACGCGCCGCAGGTGGCGTTGCCCGCGGCGATCTGGCCGCCGGGGTAGTCGGTATTCATGCCGCCGTTGCCGTAGATGGTGATACCGAGCGACATGTTCGGATTCAGCATCCGGTTGTAGCCCAGTTCAGGGATGAGGAAATTGTTGCTGCCGCTGGTTGCGGAACCGTTCAGATCGCCGCCCGGTGTGGTGGAACCGGAACGGGAGATGTCTCGGTGGGGACTAAACCAGTCGAGCCCGATATCCAGGCGGCTGCCGGCAAAGACCATGGTTGCGGGATTGTTAGCACCGCCGAAGGCATCATCGGCGATGGCGGTCGCCGTGCCGCCCATGCCTTTGGCCTTCATGCCGTAGCCGTGTGAGAAATAGCCATTGGTGGCCAGGGCCAGGCCTGGTGTGATGATGCCTGCAACGGCCAGCGCCCCCGCCAGTTTGGTGAGTTTCATTAACTGCTCGCTCCTCTATCGGTTGTAAATGCATGCCCGTCCAACGTTGGGCAGGGAAGCTCCTTGGATGTCTCCGCGCCATCTTGTTTTTGAGCGGGGCGCGGTGCCGCATTCACGCGCGATGAAGCACAGCCGGTACATGACCGGCGTACATCCACCATGACGTGGAAAATCTGTTTGATGACCTGGGTTGGGAAAAGCGCAGGATCGGCTGCGCTCAATTGAACTGACAGGTCTCGCTGCTGCGAGGAGGCCGGTTAAAGGCGGGTAGAACCCTCAGCGGGTTGCTCTCGAACAACGTGCGGGCGTTTATCTATCACACCGGTTGGGCTCAACCAAGACTTGATTTAGAAGCAATCAATAAGATTCTTGATTTATGAAATGCTAATGGATGTGGGTGCGGCGGCGGGAAAACTGCGGCCTGATTGGCGGGGAGACTTAAATAGCAGGAGATTCGTGATTTATGAAAATCACGGCTACTGATAATACGTACAGAATATGTGAGTAATATGAAGACAGAAAAAATTTTACAGCGGACTCGCGACGGGGCATTCAATCGCTGCCGTTACGTTTGTTGAACTGGGTCACGACCGCGCCCAAGTCCAGTGAGCGTATCGCATCCGCGGCGCATTCCCATCGGCCCTCTTCGCACAATCCGCTCATACCCGCCTGTTCGTAGGATTCGAGCGCGGCTTCCAGGCAGGCCTTTCTCACGGCGTCGGCAAGTCCAATATCTTTATCCATGTTCCGATCCCCGGATGTCTCTGTCCTTTTCACTATATAGACGCCCTCACTACTGGCGAATGTAAATCAATCCGATCAGGATCAGCAGCGAGATAATCCAGATGGCGATATAAATCGTCATGGATTGGCGCGCCTTCTTTTTCTCGATCCAGGTGCGTGGTTTGATGCCTTGAATCAAAAACACGAGTTTCGCGGCAAGATTGACGCACACCACATTGACCGCCAGCAGGATGCCGGCACCGATGGCCATGCCGTAGTGCTGGGAGCCGAGCATGATGCCGAAGGTCGCTGCCGGGGGCAGCAGGGCGACGGCCACCATCACGCCGACCAGCACCGCAGGCAGTCCGGTGGTGATGGAAAGTACCGCCGCCGCGCCCGAAGCGAGGGCCAGGGCGACGGAATCCATTCCCACACTGGTGCGACTGACCAGTTCGTGGCTGGTGGTGTCGATCGGCGACAGGAGCCCGATCAGCACCGACATGCCGACCGCCAGGGCCAGCCCCGCCAGGTTGGTAAGCACAGCGTGGCGCATGAGATGGGTATCGCCCAAGGCGGTACCCAGAGCCAGCGCGAGGTTGGGGCCCAACAACGGGGCTATCACCATGGCGCCGATCACTACGGCCAGGTTGTTTTCCAGCAGCCCGATGGCGGCCACGATGGTGGAGAGAAAAACCAGCGTTACGAAATTACGATTAAGATGCGCGTTTTTCTCTATCTCCTCGTACAGCGCTTCACGGGAAGCTGTGATGGAACGTTTTTCGGCCTCGTCCTCGTCAATTTCCGGTCGTGGCAGAACGGCTTCCACCTCGAGTAAAACGATGCGGGCGCTCTCTGCGCTACCTAGTGCACTTTGTAAGGCATCGAGAATCTGCTGAGTGCTTTCGTCCTTGATCAGCAAGCGGATCAGTTGTCGTCCATCAGCCCCTTCGGGGCCGATCCACTGATCGACGGCTTCGAATTGTTCGGCGATGCTTTTCACCGTATCCGTATTGCCCGGCTCGGTGGCGATTTCGATTATTTTCATAAGGGTTTGCCGGTATTGTTCATCTTACCTGGCGTATTGTGCCGGCTATTAACCATAGCCCTTGAGCCTTTTCTGATTGAGGTCTGAGCGTCGATCCCGTTCAGGAGTTGATGTTGTTTTTGCCTAAGGCCGCGTACTGGGCATCGTCATCGATGGATCCCATATCCTGCTTTGGTTCCGGCCGGAGGTTTTTGAGGCGTACATGGCCTTGTCCGCACGGTCTATGGATTCTTCCACGCTGGTATCCGATTCGAGTTCCACGATGCCAAAGGAGGCGGTCATGAATATCGGTTGTTGGCTGGATTCGGCCATTGTCGTGACGGCCAGCCCCTCTCTTAGCCGTTCAACGACCTTGAAGCAGGTCTGAATATCGGTGGAAGGCATGGAAATCAGGAACTCTTCACCGCCGTAGCGATAAATGGTGTCGTACGGTCGCAGATTGGCCTTCAGATAATTTACGGTCGCGACCAGGACGCGATCGCCGATGACATGACCATAGCTGTCGTTGATTTCCTTGAAGTGGTCCAGGTCCATCACCACGATGCACGACTTCTGCACATTGCGTTTTGCCAGCTCGTGCACTTCGCGTAGCTTGGCCAGCATGGCCAAGCGGCTTTCGGCGCCGGTCAGGGAGTCGCGATTGTAAAGAAAATCGCGGATCTCCCGGTTTAGGGAGTATATCTGCAGACGCAGGCGCTCGAGGGAGTTGGCGAAATTGTCGTAGAGGGCCGTATCGATCGGTGTAGTCTCTTCAGCCGCTATCAGCAGACGCGCCGCGAGCTTGTGCATTCTTTCATGCTCGGCCTCCATGGCCATAAACGCCGGATGGTGATGCAGCGCCTCGGGCGAGTTTCCGTAATACCACTGACCAAACCGGCAATGATGATGCGCATCCTTTGCCAAGTCGCGATGGTCATGCGGAAGTCGGCAGACAACGGATCGAATCAGGTCCTTGTACCACTGTTCGTGGTTATAGATCGCCTGTTCCAGTTGCTGGTGGGCGGCCTGCAGCTCTTCGTGGCTGATGTCGAACATAAGGCGTTTTGAGTTATTGGTGGTTTTGTACCGGATTGTTGTTCAAGTCACGAAACATATCCAGCACCCCCTTTTTTCTATGCGGAATTTATCCGTATCACTACGCCGGGCACCAGCTTTGCTGACGGACATGAAGTCTGGTGCGCCAAGAAGACGGTTGATCGGCAGGCCATTAGAGACGCAGCCATCCACGCTTGAGAATCTGCCATAAGGCGATGCCCACCACAAACGCGATACCGACGTTCCAGATCGCCCAGGCGGCCGTGACCAGGGTGACGAAGCGCTCGCCTTTGTCCTTGCTGAAATCGCAGGAGCCGAGCGCCAGCTGGGCCCCGGTGATGAACAGAATCACGCCGAGTATCGCCTGCGGAAACAGTTTGAGCATCACCTCGACCGACCCGCTCAGGAACAGCGCGACCAGCAACAGGATGGCGCCCAGAATCATCGGCGCCCCGCCGGTGCGCGCGCCGAAGGCGACGTGGCCCGCCATGCCGCCTGCGCCGTGGCACATGGGAACGCCGCCGACCGATGCGCCGAATAGGTTGAGAATTCCCGTCGAGACGGCCACACCTTTCTCGGTAACCGGACGATCCGGGAACAGGCGGTTGTTTTCCTCCCGGATTGCGATGACGGCATTGCCCAGCGTCAACGGCAATTGTGGCAGGGCGAGCAGGACGGCGCCGGTCAGCAGGTCGGACCAGCCAATGTGAAGCAAGGTGATGTTCGGCATGCGAAAGCCCACCGGGGTGGCAGTCAGGGTGGGCAGCAGGTCGGGGTTCAGGACTGCCCCGCAGGCCACCCCGAACAGCAACAGCAGCAGCATGGCGGGAATGCGGCGATTGGTAAGCAGCAAAAGGGTGCCCGTAAAGCCGATGGCCGCGATGAGCCAGTTATCCGCCATCATTTTCACGCCCTCGAGCATGAAGCCCATGCCCAGCCCCAGGATGATGCCGACCACAATCGGTCGGGCCACCAGCCTTGCGATCCGGCTTGCCGCGCCGGTCAGGCCCAGCAACAGCCAGATTGCGCCGGTCGTCAGTCCGGCGGCGTAAATGGCGGCGGGGGTGATGGCGGATATATGCGCGGCCTGGGTGGCCACGATGGCGCCGATCGCCTTCATGGGCTGGACCGGGAACGGCGTGCGGTAGTAGGCGCCGGCCG
>JARRKE010000051.1 GCA_037388465.1 Gammaproteobacteria bacterium | reverse complement strand
GCTCGGTACCGGTATCCGCTTCCGGCGTGGCGTCCAGCAGGGCGAAGATGGTCTCGCCCGCCGCGATGCCCTTTTGCAGGGTGGGATTGATCTGCGCCAGCCGGCGCAGCGGCTCCATCAACATGAGGATGGCGGTGACGAAGGACACGAAGGTGCCCACGCTCATGGTCTTGAGCAGCGTGCCGGAGGTCGCCAGATAGATGATGAAAGCGATGGCGATGGCGGCGATGAACTCCATCACCGGCAGGCTGGCGGCCTGCACGGCGGTCAGACGCAGTTGCAGGTGGCGGCTTTTCTGATTGGCGTGATCGAAACGTTTGGATTCGTACTTTTCGCCGCCGAAGATCTTCACCACCCGGTGGCCTTCGATCATCTCTTCCGACACGTGGGTCACCTCGCCGACCACGTCCTGAATGCCGTGACTGAGGCGCCGGAACAGTTTAGTCACCGACAGCACGATCAAGGCGATCACCGGCACTAGCACCAGAAACACCAGGCTCAGTTCCCAGCTGACGTAGAACACCCAGCCCAGCAAGCCGAGCGCCGTAATGCTGTCGCGCACCAGGATGGTGAAGCTGCTGGTCGAGGCACCGGCGACCTGCTCGACGTTGTAGGTCAGCTTGGCGAGCAGTTCGCCGGAGGAGGAATTGTCGAAAAAACGCACCGGCATGCGCAGCAGGTGGCCGAACATGTTGCCGCGCAGGTCCATCACCACACGCGTGCCGACGAAGGCCATGTAATACGAGGACACGTAACTGCTGACGCCGCGCACGAAATACAGTCCGACCAGCAGGGGCGGAATCCAGGTGATGGTCTTGAGATCACGCGCCACGAAACTGCCGTCCAGCAGCGGCTTCATCAACGCGGCCATAGCCGGCTGCGTGGCGGCGGTGAGCGACATGCCGAGCACCGCAATCACCAGATAAGGCCAGTACCGCAGCGACTCGCTGAGCAACCGACGATAAATGCCCATCCCCGTGGGTGTCTGGGGAGATTCGCTCATTCTCAGTTCGAACCGTTCCCGGAGCGGGTGGTGGCGATCGACAGGCGGGTCAGCCCGAGGCGCGCGGCGGCATCCATGGCGGTGACCACGGCCTGGTGCGGCGTCATCGCATCTGCGCTGATGATGACCGGCTGGTCCTTGTTCTCCTTCACCACGTCGCGCAGTGCGGAGATCAGGGTCTCCGGACGGTTGTTGACCAGCGGATGTCCGTCGATGAAGAAATTGCCCTTGGCGTCGATGGCGATCTGGACCTGCTTACGATTGTCCTGCTGCGCACTGCTGGCCTTGGGCAGATCGATCTTCAGCTCGGCGTGCCGGCTGAAGGTGGTGGTCACCATGAAGAAGATCAGCAGCAGAAAGACGACATCGATCAGCGGCGTGATGTCGATATCGATGTCGCGACGCTGGCGGCGACGGAAGTTCATGCATTACCCCCGCGCTTGCGCTCGCCGTGCAGCACTTCCACGAGTTTGATCGCCTCCTGCTCCATGGTCACCACCAGGCTGTCCACCTTGCCGCGGAAGTAGCGGTGGAAGATCAGCGCCGGGATGGCGATGCTCAAACCGGCGGCGGTGGTGATCAGCGCCTTGGAGATGCCGCCGGCGAGCTGGTTGGGGTCGCCCACGCCGATCGAGGTGATCACGCTGAACACCTGAATCATGCCGACCACGGTGCCGAGCAGGCCGAGCAAGGGAGAGATGCCGGCGATGGTGCCCAGGCTGTTCAGGAATCGCTCGAGTTCGTGGGTGACGTGGCGGCCGGTCTCCTCGATCGCCTCGCGCATCACCTCGCGGCTTTCGTTGGCGTTGACCAGGCCGGCAGCCAGCACGCGGCCGAGCGGCGAACCGGTACGCAATTCGCGCAGGCGCTGTTCGTTCATCTGGCCCGCCTCGATGTTACGCCAGATCTGCGCCACCAGCTGCGGCGGGATGACGCGCTTGGTGTTCAGGCTCCATAAACGCTCGATGATGATCGCCAAGGCGATGATGGAACAGGCAATGAGAGGCAGCATCAGCCAACCGCCGGCAACGACCAGTTCGTACACGGGCAAGTCCTTAAGAGTGTGAGGGATTTAAAATGCGCGACATGATACTTGATTTAACAGGCCCTTTAAAAACTACCGCGGGACGATGATACGGCGTTGGAAACCGGCTCAGAACGCTCATTTACCGCCAGGAAACTGCGCTTTCGCGCCGGTTTGCGCCTTGCCTGATCGCCCCTCGTGACGCTTTTCAACTACCTGTTGCGGGGCGCTCGAAAAACGGGCGTCCGCACCCAGCTTGAGATCACAGCCTGACATGTTATTCCAGTAATGTCGCGCCTGCAGGCGGTATCCCGGAGACAGGCGCGGGCCCGCACCGCCCCTGAAATCGACCTGCAGGGCGCCCTGATTGCAGGTATCGGCGAGTCGGATACGGCGCGCCGCATAGCGGGCCGTGACCTCCCGGCTGGGGAAATGATAGCGGTTGCGATAGCCCATGCTGAGCAGGGCCAGACGCGGGTGCACTGCCGCCAGAAACGCCGGCGAGGACGAGGTGCGGCTGCCGTGATGCGGGACGACCAGCACATCGCTGTGCAGCGTATCCCCCGCCGCCAGCAGCCGCTCCTCGGCCGGGCGCTCGATGTCGCTGGCCAGCAACAGGCTGCCCGCCGGGGACGAGACCCGCAGCACGCAGGCGCGGTTGTTGCGCGATCCGGCCAGCCCCTGCGGCGGATTCAGCATCTCGAAGGCCACCCCGTCCCAGCGCCAGTGCTGACCCGCCAGGCAGGGCCTCGCCCTGCCGCTGGCCACGAAGCGGTGCGCGCTGCTCAGCACACGGTGCACCGACAGCAACCGTATGACCGATGCCGCACCGCCGGCGTGATCGTTGTCGCCGTGCGAGACGATCAGCGCATCCACGGTGCGGATGCCCCGGTTGCGCAGATAGGGCACCACCACGGCGGCACCGGTATCGAAACTCGGGCTGAAACGCGGGCCGGTGTCGAACACCAAAGTGTGGCCATGGGTGCGCACCACCGCCGCCAGCCCCTCCCCCACGTCGAGCAGCGTCAGCCGGTAATTACCTATGACCGGGCGCGACGGCTGCCATCCGAGCAGGGGCAGCAGCAACAACGTGCCCAGCCAGCGGCCCGGCAGGCCGCGCGGCGCCATGATCACCGCCACACCGAGCACGGCCAGCACCAGCGCCCAGAACGGCGCCGCCGGGGCATGCCATTGAGCAAAGGGCAGACCGGCAAGCAACGTCAGCAGAGGCCACAGCGCGGACAGCACCCCCTGCGCCAGCCATAGCAGCAGGTGCCCCAGCGGCGCATAGGCCTGCAACGCCAGGGTACCGATCAGCGCCAGAGGGACCACCAGCAGACTCACCACCGGTACCGCCACCAGGTTGGCCAGCGCCCCGACCAGCACGCCGCGCTGAAAAAACCACAGCGTGAGCGGCAGCAGCCCGAGCGTCAGCCAGAACTGGATACGCCCCCACTGACGCAAACCACGCACGGGCCGGACCCTGCCGCCGGCCAGGTAGAAGATCACCCCGACCGCGAAAAACGAAAACCAGAACCCCGGCGACAGCACCGCCAGGGGATCGAAAACCAGTACGGCGAACAAGGCAAGAGACAGGGTCTGCAAAGGCCTGATCTCGCGCCGGACCAGCAGCGCCCCCATGACCACGGCCAGCATGATCAGGGCACGCTGGGTCGGCAGCGACAGCCCCGCCAGCAGGGCATAACCGGTCGCCGCCAGCAGGCCCGCCACCGCCGCGGCCTGCATCGCGGGCATGCGCAGACACAGCCAGGGCACCCGCCGCCAGAAGAACATCGCCACGGCGAACACCAGCCCCGCCACCAGTCCGATGTGCAGGCCGGAAATGGCCATCAGATGATTGGTGCCGGTGGCCAGCCAGATACGCCACTGGTCCTGCGGGACGTCGCCGCGCGCACCGACCACCAGCGCCTCCAGCACCCCGGTGAACCTGCCCCCGGGCAGGGAAGTGTGGATCGAAGCGGCCAGATGCTGGCGCAATCGGTCCAGGGTGAAGGTTTCGCCGAGCAGGCGGTTGCCGGCAGCGCGGCGCACATAGCCGGTCGCCTGCACGCCTTCGCGGTACAGCCAGCCCTCGTAATCGAATCCGCCGGGGTTCATGAACCCGTGCGGGCGCTTGAGCCTGACATGCAGCCGCCAGCGCTGTCCGGCCTCGACAGGCTGCAGCGGATGATGCCAGGTCAGGCGCAGCCGGCGCGGCGGCGTCATGCGGTTGCCCCGCGCATCCCGCAGAGTGTCGGACACGAGCTCGAAACGCACCCCGTAGCTGAGCTGCCGGGGCAGACCGATCACCCGGCCGACCACGGTAACGTCCCGCCCTTCCAGGCTGGCCGGCAGACCGGGCGCCAGCTGCCAGTGAGCCAGGCACAGCGCCCACAGATAACCGACGGCGAACACGGCAGGGACGACCAGCCGGCGCCGCCCCCACGGCCATGCCAGCAGCCCGAGCAGCGGCAGGATCAGCCAGCCCCAGGACACCGCGGGCAGGACCCCCGCCTGTTGCAGCAACAGGTCACCTGCCAAAAACGCGACCGCCAGTACCGGCATGTTCATGAAATAAAAATCATGGATAATGTCCAGCTCGCGGTAGCGGACGGGTCCGCGCTTAAGTCACGTTTATGCCAAAAAAGCTGCTCAAAAAGGTGTTCCCCGCCTACGACTCGGTGCGCGATCACAAGCACCTGCAGTTTTTCGGCACCCTGCTGCACGACCCGAACCTGTGGCACATGAACCGCCACTCGGTCTCCGGCGCCTTCGCCGTGGGTCTGTTCATGGCCTTCGTGCCCGTGCCGTTCCAGATGGTCGGTGCGGCGGCCCTGGCCATCCTGTTCCGCGTCAACCTGCCGATCTCGGTGCTGCTGGTCTGGCTCACCAATCCCGTGACCATGGGGCCGGTCTTCTTCTTCGCCTACAAGCTGGGGCGCTGGATACTCGATGCCCCGCCGCTGGCCTTCCATTTCCAGTTGAGCCTGGACTGGCTGATGCACGACATGGTGCGCATCTGGAAACCCTTTCTGCTGGGCTGCCTGCTCTTTTCCGTCACCGGCGCACTGGTGGGTTACTACGGCATGCTGATGTTCTGGCGACTGCATGTCGGACAGCGTTGGCAGGAACGCAAACGGCGCCGACTGGCGTCACGCTCCAAGCATGATTGAGGCGCTGTTCTCGCCGCGCCTGATCCTGGCGGCCAGCCTGTATCTGGCCCTCAGCCTGGCGGCGCTGGTGCTGCTGGAAAAACTGGGGGAACGGGTGGCGGAGGTGCGGGTGACGCACTTCCTGCTCGCGCACATGGGGGTGCCGCTGGTGCGCGTGCTGTTGATGCTGCTGTTCATTCTGTTGACGCTCCCTGTCCTGCTCGATCAGCCGCAGCTGCCCGGGCTCGGGCATCTGCTCGACAACGGCCACGAACGTTTCCAGACCCTGGTGAACTGGCTGTTCGTGGTTTCCCTGATCCTGCCTCTGCTGCCCGCGATCGGCCGGTTCACGGCCCTGATCCTGCCCATCCAGGGCACGCTGGCGCTGGCATTCCTGGCGCATTGGGCCGCGGCCGACAACGCGCTGAAGTTGAATCTCTGGCCCGACCTGCCCACCCTGGGCGGCATCGTGCTGTTCGCGGTGCTGGGGCATCGGGTCAGCGCCCTGCTCGCCCACCGGCTGGGCCTCGACGTACGCCATCAGCTGCATATCGCCGACGCCGACGAGGTGATCGGCCAGACCACCTTATTAGTATTTCAGATTCCCAGCCTGCTGCTGTACGGCCTGTATCTCGGCCGTCAGTTCACAGCTCTTCAATAATCCCGTCGTGCAGGGTGTAGACCTTGTCCATGCGTGAGGCCAGGGTCAAGTCGTGGGTGACCACCACCAGCGCGGTGTGCAGCTCGCGATTCAGCCTGAGCATGGTCTGGAACACCTGATCCGCCGTCTTGCGGTCCAGGTTGCCGGTCGGTTCGTCGGCCAGCACCGCCCGCGGCTCGGTGATCAGGGCGCGGGCGATGGCGGCGCGCTGGCGTTCGCCGCCCGAGAGTTCGCCGGGCTTGTGCTGCAGGCGACCGAGCATGCCCACCCGCTCCAGCAGGTTGCGGGCGCGATCCATGGCGGTGCCGGGATTCGCACCGGCAATCACCAGCGGCAGGGCGACGTTTTCCTGCGCGGTGAACTCCGGCAGCAGATGGTGGAACTGGTAGACGAAGCCCAGGGCGCGGTTGCGCAACCGGCCGCGGGCCGCGTCCGACAACCGCGCCATGTCCTCGCCGGCCACCCTGATGGTGCCCTCCGTGGGCGTGTCCAGCCCGCCCAGCAGATGCAGCAGCGTGCTCTTGCCGCTGCCGGAACTGCCGAGGATGGCGATCTTCTCGCCGCGCCGGACCTCCAGCGCGACGCCCTTGAGCACATCCACGCTCAATCCGCCTTCGGAAAAGCGCTTGAACAGCCCCTCGGCGCTGATCACGACCTCTTTCGCCCCCTGCCCGTCATTCATAGCGCAGGGCCTCCGCCGGCTGGGTGCGCGAGGCGCGCAACGCCGGATACAGGGTGGAGACGATCGACAGCACGAAGGCGATCACGGCGATGTGCCAGACATCGTTGATTTCGAGGCGCGAAGGAATCTCGCTGATGTAGTACACGCTGGCCGGCAAAAACTGGGTATGGAACAGCCGCTCGATGGCCGGCACGATGGTCGGCACGTTGAGCGCCAGCAGCACCCCACCGATCACGCCCAGGGCCGTGCCGATCACGCCGATGAACGTGCCCTGAACCATGAACACCCCCATCACCTGACGCGGGGTCAGCCCCAGCGTGCGCAAAATGGCGATGTCGGCCTGCTTGTCGGTGACGACCATGACCAGGGTGGAAACGATGTTGAACGCCGCCACCGCGACAACCAGGAACAGGATCACGAACATCACCAGCTTTTCGGTGCGCAACGCCTTGAAATAGTTGACGTGCATCTGGGTCCAGTCGCGCACCCAATAGGAATGGCCCAGCTGGCTGGACAGGCGATTGCTGACCATGGGGGCGAGAAACATGTCGTCCAGCTTGAGACGCAGGCCGCTCACGTCCTTGCCCATGCGGAACAGGCGCTGCGCGTCCTTGATGCTGATGAAGGCCGAACCGCGGTCGTATTCGTACATGCCGACGCGGAAGATGCCCACCACGGTGAACCGGCGCAGGCGCGGCAGGATGCCGGCCGGCGTCACCCCCGCCTCGGGCGTGATGACCATGACCTTGTCGCCCATGCCCACGCCCAGGGAGCGCGCCAGCTCATCGCCCAGCACGATGCCCCAGTCATTCTTATCCAGCGCGTTCAGCGAGCCGTCCAGCATGTGGCGGCCGACGTCCGACACCTTGTCTTCCTGCTTGGGCAGGATGCCGCTCACGATGGCGCCGCTCACCGCCCGGCCGTTGACCACCATCGCCTCCTGCCGGACATAGGGTGCGGCGGCAAGGATGTGATCCTCGCCCACCAGGCGGTTTTCCAGGCCGCTCCAGTCGGCCAGGCGACCGTTCAGCTGGGTCACGGTGGCATGCGCGGTCATGCCTAGAATGCGCTGGCGGATTTCGGTCTGGAAGCCGTTCATCACCGACAGCACCGTGATCAGGGCCGTAATGCCCAGAGCAATGCCGAGGATGGAGGTCAGCGAGATGAACGAAATGAAGTGATTACGGCGCTTGGCCCGCGTATAACGCAGGCCGATGAAGATCGATAGGGGACGATACATCCGGCGATTAAATCACAGCAGGGTGAAAAGTGAAATCTAAGGAATGCATGTAAGCGTCTGTTTAATCAAAATTTAATCGCCAACGCCCCGTACCCCGCAGGTGCGGACAAGAGGGCGGTTGAAATGCCCCGCTCCCGGTGCGGCGAAACGCCGGAGCCACGCGCAGAAATTACAAAATGCTTTGTACTCAATAAAATAGCGCGCTATCCTCACAAAATAAGTGATGCTATAGTTCCAGGCAGAATCTACAAAGGGAGCCCCCCATGTCCCAGCATCCGTCATTGACCGCACTTACCGCCCTGGTCCTCGCGTTCGGCGCCTTCCAGCCGGCAAGTGCCGAGATCCTGACCCTGGGCAAGGATCAGACCCCCGCGGTAATGACCAAGGCGGACACCCCCAAACGCGGCATGCGCATGAGCGAGGTGGTCAAGAAATACGGCCAGCCCACCCGCAAGCTGCCGCCGGTCGGCGGCGCCTCGCCGCAGCGCCCACCGATTACGCGCTGGGACTATCCCGGATTCACCGTCTATTTCGAAAACAAGTATGTGGTCCATACGGTGATCAACGCACCCGCTCAGCCGGCGCCGCCTGACGCCACCCCCGCCCCGGCCAAGCCTGCCGCACCGATGTCTCCGGCCGAGCCGAAACCGGCGGCACCGGCGGACGGGATGGACAGCAGCACACCACAGACCAACTCGAAATAAAGAACCCATCGTCATGCCGCAGGGCTGTCTGCTGCCCGCAGAATGGGCGGATCAAAGCGGTGTCATGCTTACCTGGCCCCACTCGGGAAGTCCGTGGGGTGAACTCCTGCCCGACGTCGAAAAGGTCTATCAGACCATCAGCCATCATGTGTCCGCCCGCGAACTGCTGCTGATCGTGCATCGCGACGCCGCGCACCGCCGGCATATCAAACGCAAACTTGAAGAGGCGAATGTCGAGCTCAGCCGCGTACGTTTCGCCGAAGTGCCGTCCAACGACAGCTGGGCACGCGACCACGGCGCCATCACCGTGCTCTGCGATGGCGAACCGCGGCTGCTGAGCTTCCGCTTCAACGGCTGGGGGGAAAAGCACCCCCACGACCTCGACGACCTGATCAACGACGGCATCCGCCGTGCCGGCCTGTTCGGCGAACACCCGCTCGACGCCATCCCGCTGGTGCTCGAAGGCGGCAGCATCGACACCGACGGTCAGGGCACCCTGCTTACGACCCGTCACTGCCTGATGACGCCGACCCGCAACCCGCAGCTGAGCCAGGCGGGGATCGAGTCCGCCCTGCGCGAACACTTCGGCGTGTCGCGCGTGCTGTGGCTGGAACACGGACATCTCGCCGGCGACGACACCGATGCCCACATCGACACCCTGGCGCGGTTCTGCAACCCGGACACCATCACCTACATGACCTGCGAGGATCCGGATGATGAACACTTCACCGGCCTGCAGGCGATGGAACGCGAGATCCAGGCCCTTCGCACCGCGGCCGGCGAGCCGTACAAGCTGGTGCCCCTGCCCATGCCGGCCCCGATCGTGGACGACTCCGGCCAGCGTCTCCCCGCGAGCTACGCCAATTTCCTGATCATCAACGGCGCCGTGCTGATTCCGGTGTACGGCGACGCCAACGACACCCTGGTCGTGGAGCGCCTCACCGGGGCCTTCCCCGACCATACGCCGATCGCGATTGATTGCCGGCCGCTGATCCACCAATATGGCAGCCTGCACTGCATCACCATGCAGTTCCCGGCCGGAGTGCTTGCGTAATGACCGTCAAAGTCGCCTGTGTCCAGCACGCCAACAGCGCGGATGCCGACGCCAATCTGGCCGCCTCCGTGGCGGGCGTCCGCGACGCCGCCGCCCAGGGCGCCAAACTGATCCTGCTGCAGGAGCTGCACCGCAGCCTGTACTTCTGCCAGCACGAGAATCCCGACCTGTTCGATCTCGCCGAATCCATCCCGGGCCCCGGCACCGAAGCGCTGGGCGCGCTCGCGAAGGAGCTCGGCGTGGTCATCGTCGGCTCACTGTTCGAACGCCGCGACACCGGCCTGTATCACAACACGGCGGTAGTGCTGGACTCGGACGGCAGCCTCGCCGGCCTCTACCGCAAGATGCACATCCCGGACGATCCCGGCTATTACGAAAAATACTATTTCACCCCCGGCGACATCGGCTTCGAACCCGTCGACACCTCGATCGGCCGGCTCGGCGTGCTGGTCTGCTGGGACCAGTGGTATCCGGAAGCGGCGCGCCTCATGGCGCTGGCCGGCGCCCAGGTGCTGCTCTACCCCACCGCGATCGGCTGGTCGCCCGACGACACGCCCGAAGAACAGGCCCGGCAGCGCGACGCCTGGCAGACCGTTCAGCGCGCGCACGCCATCGCCAACAACCTGCCGGTCATGGTCACCAACCGCACCGGCTTCGAAACCGACCCCAGCGGCGCCCTGTCCGGCAGCCAGTTCTGGGGCTCCAGCTTCATCTGCGGCCCGCAGGGCGAAATGCTGGCCGAAGCGCCCAGCGATGCGCCGGCCGTGCTGACCGCCGAGCTCGACTTCGCCCGCACCGAACGCGTGCGCCGGCTGTGGCCGTACCTGCGTGACCGGCGCATCGACGCCTACCAGGACCTGTTGTTGAGGTACAGAGACCGCTGAGCCTATGACGCAGGCACGTGAGGCAACCGGCTGGCTGCAACACTTCCCGGCGTTGCAGACCATCGAGGATCCCGAAGGCCTGGCCGTCCTGCGTACCGCGAACGAAATTCGGGTACCCCCCGACACCACGGTGTTCCACTCCGGCGACGCCTGCCAGAACTACCTGCTGGTCATCGAAGGCAGCGTGCGGGTACAGCAGGTCTCCACCAGCGGCCGCGAAATCGTGCTGTACCGGGTCGGACCGGGACAATCCTGCGTACTTACCACCACCTGCCTGCTGGCCACTGAGCGCTACGTGGCCGAAGGCATCACCGAAACCCCGGTGCATGCCATCGCCATTCCGGCCGCGCAGTTCCAGCGCGGCGTCAATGCCTCCGCAGGCTTTCGCCGTTTCGTGTTCGCCGCCTTCGGACAGCGCCTGAGCTCCCTGATGCAGCTAGTCGAGGAAGTCGCCTTCGGCAAGCTGGATGCGCGGCTCGCCAAACGACTGCTGACCCTGTCGGACGGCCACCCCCGCCTGGCCATGACCCATCAGGAACTCGCCATCGAGCTCGGCACCGCGCGCGAGGTCGTCAGCCGCATGCTCAAGGAATTCGAAAAGCAGGGCTGGGTGCGCCTGCAACGCGGTATCCTGGAAATTCTCGACCGGCAGGCCCTGCAACACCTCGCCTATGGGTGACTAAGTCACGGAACTGACAGGCGGCCGGGCGCAAACTATATATACGTGTTAATCAACCACGTGAAAGGAGGAGTGCCATGTTAAACGTAGGTACCGTGGACCGGATCGTCCGCATCGTCGTCGGCCTGATCCTCATCGCCCTGGTCTTCGTGGGTCCCAAGACCCTGTGGGGCTGGATCGGTGTTATCCCGCTGGCTACCGGCCTGATGGGCTGGTGCCCGGCATACAGCATTTTCGGCATCAAGACCTGCAAACCCAAAGACGCGACTTAAGATGGTGAGGCGTTAGAGGTGAGGCGGAAAGACTCCGCTCTTTCTCACGCCTTACCACCTTGCCTCGTCACGTCTTGCTGAGCCAAAGACGCGGGCAACAAGAAGCAACAACCCGCAGTGACTATGAAAACGGCGCAAGTGATTGCGCCGTTTTTTTGTCTGTATTAGTGCTAATTAGATAGGCAAGAGTTTTTGTTTCGCACGCTTCCAGGGTGCGTTTTTTTATCCAACCCCTGTTGATGCGTGCGAGTCCCTTTCTTTGTACGCACAAAGAAAGGGACGAAAGAAATGCGCCCCCACCGCCTTGGCCTTCGGCTTCCCTCGCCACCGCTGTCTTGCGACGGGCACGGTTCGACACGACGTCCTGTCGCGACGAACCTCAGCCCGGCGTCCATGCCGGGCTGACCCTGCAAGCCATCGGATGCTCGGCAAGGCGGGACGGGGTTTTTGGGGAGGTGTGAGAAGTAAGGGGTGAGGCGAAAAGACACTGCCATCTCCTCACGCCGAAGGTCCCCGTTGGCCGCGCCCGGAACGCCCCGCAATGGACTGACCAGGAGCCGTAGGGCGCGTGAGGGATCACGCGCGTCTTTCGTCAGGCCAGGGACGCCGCCTTGCCGAGCGGCCGGTGGCTTGCAGGGTCAGCCCGGCAGGGACGCCGGGCTGAGGTTCGTCACGACAGGACGTCGTGTCGAACCGTGCCCGTCGCAAGTCAGCGGCTGTGAG
The DNA here is from genome assembly GCA_037388465.1 of Gammaproteobacteria bacterium. Taxonomy (NCBI): domain Bacteria; kingdom Pseudomonadati; phylum Pseudomonadota; class Gammaproteobacteria; species Gammaproteobacteria bacterium. The sequence goes on along the minus strand of JARRKE010000051.1, from coordinate 13,967 downwards.
GGCAGCCCGTAGGGCCAAGGCGGTGGGGGCGCCTTTCTTTCGTCCCTTTCTTTGGGCGAACAAAGAAAGGGACTCGCACGCATCAACAGGCGTTAGATAAGAAAATCCCAGCGCGTTAGCGTGCGAAACAATACCACTTACCTTTCTGATCGGGCTCACCGCACACAAAACCATATCTAACCACACCCAATATCAAACCCCTTTTAAACGCCGCAAATGCCGATACAGCGTCCGCTCGCTGATACCCAGCTCCTTGGCCGCCAGGCTGCGATGCCCGCGGTGCCGTTCCAGCGCGGCGAGGATATCCTGATCGACGTAACGTGTCCTCGGCATGGCGGTCGCCTCGGGTGAACGGGACAAGCCGTTGTCGGGTTCCGCTTCGAGCAGGTTGGTGCCGTCGTGCAAATCGTCGAACACCAGGTGTTCGAGACGGATCGGCTCGCCGCAGGCGAGGATCACCGCGCGCTCGATGATGTTGCGCAGCTCGCGCACGTTGCCGGGGTAATCGTAGGTCAGCAGCGCCTCGATGACGTTGGCCGCCAGCGGGATCTGGGAGTCGCCCTCCTCGATGCGGCTCAGGAAATGCTCCACCAGTTCGAGGATGTCGTCCTTGCGTTCGCGCAACGGCGGAACCTGCACGGGAAAGGCCGCCAGGCGGTAATAGAGGTCCTGCCGGAACTCGCCGTTGGCCACCATTTCCTGCAGGTCGCGATTGGTAGCCGCAATCACCCGCACGTCGACGGGGATGTAATCGTTGCCGCCGACCCGGCGGATGGTGCCGGACTCCAGCACCCGCAGCAGTTTGGTCTGCAGGTCCAGCGGCAGCTCGCCAATCTCGTCGATGAACAGGGTGCCGCCGTTGGCGCTTTCGACCAGCCCGATCTTGCGCGCGCTGGCTCCGGTGAAGGCGCCCCGCTCATGCCCGAACAGCTCGCTTTCGATCAGGTTCTCGCCCAGGCTGGCGCTGTCCACGATCACCAGCGGCCGGGCGTTGCGCCTGGAATAGTGATGGATGTAGTGCGCGACGCGTTCCTTGCCGACGCCGCTCTCGCCCGTGATGAGCACGCTGGTCTGGGTGGGCGCGACCCGCTGCAGCAGGCTGAGCAGGTGCAGCATGGGCTTGGAGCGCCCGTTCAGCTCCGTCGCCGGGCGGGTCTCCCGCTCCTCGGCCAGGTGACGGATCTCCTCGAACAGCACCCCGGCCAGCGGGTAGGCGGCGGACACGTCGATGGGCGTGGCGCGCACCTGCAGCAGCCGGCGGTCGGCTTGGTCGCGGAATACCAGCTCGACGGAGCACCGCTCCTCGAACACGGCGCGAAAGGGATCGTCGCCGGCCTCCATGCACAACATGCCGCCCGGCATGAACTCGCGGCAGCGTTTGCCGGACAGCGAGGCCAGCGGTTCGTCCACCTGTCCGGCATAGCGCCGGTTGGCGGTGACGATGCGGTAATCGCGGTCGATCACCACATAGGCTGCGGGTATGCCCTCCAACAGCATCAGGGGATCGATTTCCCCGGGCATGACGGCCAACTCCCCATTCCTTGTCATGACACTAGCTGACGCCTAATGACAAAACCTGTCAACCCGCGCGGCACAACCGATTCCGGACAAAGCGATCCTGCAGGTGGGCTTTTCGGGGTGCTCGTGGGACAATGTGCGCCCCCTGCAATACCCGTATTTTGATGAAGTCGTCCGATAATCCATTCCAGCCGGTGCTGCCCGATGCCGAGCACCCGCATATCGTCTGGGGCCAACTGCACGGTGCCAGCGAGCCCATGGCGCTGGCCAGCCTGGTGGCCTCGCACCCCGGGTTCTGCCTGATCGTCACCGAGGACGCCCACCAGGCCGACCTGCTCAGCGAATCCATCGCGTTTTTCGAGCCGCAGCGGCCCGTGCCGGTCTTCCCGGACTGGGAAACCCTGCCCTACGACCTGTTCTCGCCGCACGAGGACATCGTCTCGGAGCGCATCCGCCTGCTCACCGGGCTGCCTCACGCCACCCGTGGAGCGCTCATCGTCGCCGCGCCCACCCTGATGACCCGCCTGCCGCCGCGCAGCTTTCTGGCCGCCCACGGCCTGCAGCTGCGCACCGGCCAGCGGCTCGACGTGCACGCCCTGCGCCAGGACCTGGAGGCCGCGGGCTACCAGGCCGTCACCCAGGTGTATTCGCACGGTGAGTTCGCGCTGCGCGGGGCGATCCTCGACCTGTTCCCGACCGGCAGCGAAACCCCCTACCGCATCGACCTGTTCGACGACGAGGTGGAGAGCATCCGCGCCTTCGACCCCGAGACCCAGCGTTCCGGGGACCGCATCGAGGCCGTCGAGCTGCTGCCCGCCCACGAATATCCCTTCAACGAAGACGCGATCCGCGATTTCCGGCACCGCTACCGCAGCCGCTTCGAGGGCGATCCGCGCAAGAGCCTGATCTACCGCGACGTAAGCCAGGGGCACCCCCCGGCCGGCATCGAGTACTACCTGCCGCTGTTTTTCGAGGCGGGCATGGCGACCCTGTTCGACTACCTGCCCGAGGACACCCTGATCGTCTACCACCAGGGCGTGACCGGTGCCTGCGAAGGCTTCTGGCACGCCGTGGAAAACCGTTACGAGGAACGACGCCACGACCTGGAACGGCCCCTGCTCGAACCGCAGGAACTGTTCCTGCCGCCCGAACAGGCGCTGGGCCGGCTGCGCCACGGCCGCTCCATCAGCTGGAGCCGCTTCAGCCATACCGAAGCAGTGGCGCACAATTTCAACGCCCAGGCGCTGCCCACACTCAGGATCCAGCCGCGCCAGGAACGCCCCGCCGCCATGCTGGAGGATTTCCTGGCCCGCCAGACCGGGCGGGTGCTGTTCACTGCCGAATCTCCCGGCCGGCGCGAGTATCTGGTCGAACTGCTGCGCGGCTTCGGCATCCGTCCGCGCACAGTAGACGACTGGCCGGCCTTTTTGGCCGGAGACGACCCGGTCGCCGTCAGCGTCTCGCCGATCGAGGAAGGCCTGCTGCTGCGCGAGCCGCCGCTGGCCATCATCCCCGAGACCCTGCTGGTCGGCGAACGCGCCCGCCAGACCCGGCGCCGCGCCCGCCCGTCGCGCGACGCGGATGCCATCATCCGCAACCTCACCGACCTGCGCGAGGGCTCGCCGGTGGTCCACGAGGATCACGGCGTGGGACGCTATCTCGGCCTGCAGACACTGGCGGTGGGCGGCGCCACCCCCACTGAATTCCTGCTGATCGAGTACGCCGGCGGCGACAAGCTGTACGTGCCCGTCGCCTCGCTGCACCTGGTCAGCCGCTATACCGGCACCAGCGAAGAGCAGGCGCCGCTGCACAAGCTCGGCGGTGAGCAGTGGGCCAGGATCCGCCGCCGGGCGGCGGAAAAGATCCGCGACGTGGCCGCCGAGCTGCTGGACGTGCAGGCCCGGCGCGCGGCCCGCCAGGGTTACAGCTTCGTCGTGGACAGCGACGAGTACGCCGCCTTCGCCGCGGCCTTCCCGTTCGAGGAAACCGAGGATCAGGAAACCGCCATCAAGGCCGTGCTGGCCGACATGGCCGCCGGCCGCCCCATGGACCGCGTGGTCTGCGGCGACGTCGGCTTCGGCAAGACCGAGGTGGCCATGCGCGCCGCCTTCGTGGCCGCCCACGGCGGCAAACAGGTCGCGGTGCTGGTGCCGACCACCCTGCTCGCCCAGCAGCACACCCAGAACTTCCGCGACCGCTTCGCGGACTGGCCGGTGCGCATCGAATCGCTGTCGCGCTTTCGCACCGCGGCGCAGACCAAACAGGCGCTGGCCGAGCTCGCCGCCGGCAGGATCGACATCATCATCGGCACCCACAAGCTGTTGCAGGACGACGTGAAATTCAAGGAGCTGGGGCTGGTGATCATCGACGAAGAACACCGCTTCGGCGTACGCCACAAGGAAAAGCTCAAGTCCCTGCGCGCCCAGGTGGACGTGCTCACCCTGACCGCCACCCCGATCCCGCGCACCCTGAACATGACCCTGGCGGGCATGCGCGACCTGTCCATCATCGCCACGCCGCCGGTTCAACGCCACGCCATCAAGACCTTCGTCAGCGAATGGAGCAAGCCGCTGATCCAGGAGGCCGCCCAGCGCGAGCTGCGCCGCGGCGGACAGGTGTATTTCCTGCACAACGAGGTCAAGACCATCGAAAAAATGGCGCGCGAACTCGGCGAGATCATCCCCGAGGCCAGCATCGCCGTGGCGCACGGCCAGATGGCCGAGCGCGAGCTCGAGCACATCATGCTCGACTTCTACCATCAGCGGACCAACCTGCTGGTGTGCACCACCATTATCGAAAGCGGTATCGACATCCCCACCGCGAACACCATCATCATCAACCGCGCGGACAAGCTGGGGCTGGCGCAGCTGCACCAGCTGCGCGGCCGCGTCGGTCGCTCGCACCACCGCGCCTTCGCCTACCTCATCACCCCGCCGCGCAAGGCCATGACGCCCGACGCGGTGAAGCGCCTGGAAGCGATCGAGTCGCTGGAGGAACTGGGTGTAGGCTTCACGCTCGCCACCCACGACATGGAGATCCGCGGGGCCGGCGAACTGCTGGGCGAGGACCAGAGCGGCGAGATCCAGGAGATCGGCTTCACGCTGTACAACGAGATGCTGGAGCGTGCGGTGCAGGCCATGCGCGAGGGGCGTATGCCCAACGTGGATCAGCCCATCAACGCCGGCACCGAGGTCGAACTCGGCGTCCCCGCCCTGCTGCCCGAGGACTACGTACCGGACGTTCACACCCGCCTGATTCTGTACAAACGCATCGCCGCGGCCGCATCGGAAGACGCCCTGCGCGATATCCAGATCGAGCTGATCGACCGCTTCGGACTGCTGCCCGAACCGGCCAAGCACCTGTTCGAGGCCACCGAACTGCGTCTCAAGGCCCAGGCCCTGGGGATCCGCAAGATCGAGACCGGCCCCGGCGGCGGGCGCATCCGCTTCAACCCGGACGCGAAGATCGACCCCGCGCGCCTCGTCAAGCTGGTACAGTCTCAACCCAACGTTTATCGTTTCGACGGCGCGGAAAAGCTGCGCATCACCCGGGAACTGCCCGATACCCCGGCGCGCATTGCAGCCCTGCACCAACTGATGGACACTTTGCGGCTCGAACCGCTCGCCAGTAACCCGACCGAAAACGCATGAAACCACTACTTCGCATTCTCGTACTGCTCACGCTCGCCCTCGCGACGCTCACCGCGACCGCCGCCACCCAGACCCCCAAGAGCTGGCAGGTGGAGATGATCCTGTTCCGCCCCAACAATCTGCAGGCCGCCTACGATTCCGAGCAGTGGCCGGCGAACCCGGGCACGCCCGACACCAGCCAGGCCGTGCATCTGTTCGACAAGGGCGCGGGACCGGTACCCCGGGGATTCAAAGCCCTGCCGGGTTCGTCCGGCGATCTGGGCAAGGTGCTGGACGACCTGAAAAAATCCAGCAACTACACGGTGCTGGGACACCTGGTCTGGGTGCAGCCGGGCCTGGGGCCGGATGACGCCAAGCCCATCAACATCGATCTGGGAGCGGACTACAGCAGCCAGTTCCCCGAGCTCATGCAGCCGCAGTGGCAGCTGGACGCCCAGGGCAACCCGATCCAGGTTCCGCCGCCGGCACATCTCCGGGAGCTGACCGGTACGGTCAAGATCGTATTGCAGCGCTACCTGCATCTGTACACCGACCTGCTGATGCGCGTGCCGGTCACCGAGCCGCAGCAGGATGCCTCCGGGCAGCCCGTTCCCACCCAGCAGCTGGCCGTCGTGCGCATCCAGGAGCACCAGCGCATGCGCTCACGGCATCTGTACTACGTGGACCACCCCCTGCTGGGCATCCTGATCGAGATCACGCCGACAGGAAGCTGAGGTTTGAATAAGAAATAAAAAAGGCCCCAATGGGGCCTTTTTTATTCGCGTGTACGTGGGGTCACATGAGTTCCAGGGCGGTGCTCAACAAGCGTCCGATCTGCTCCATGCCGGTCTTCACGTTTTGGTTGATCTCGTCGATGGAGATCACCTCCCCCGGTCCGGCACGCCCCGCGGCCCAGTTGGCCACCACCGAACAGCTCGCATAGGCCAGGCCGATTTCGCGCGCCAGCGCCGCTTCCGGCATGCCGGTCATACCGACGATGTCGCAGCCGTCGCGCTCCATGCGCGTGATCTCGGCCGCCGTCTCCAGGCGCGGGCCCTGAGTCGCACCGTAGGTGCCCTGCGTACTGATCTCGATCTGCGCCTGCCCGGCGGCCCGGATCAGCAGTTCGCGCAGATCCTGATCGTAGGGAAACGAGAAATCGATATGGGTGACGTGGCTCAGGTCCTTTTCGAAAAAGGTATGGGCACGTCCCCAGGTGTAATCGATGATCTGGTCCGGAATGACCAGGTGGCGGGGTTTCATCTCGGGGGTGATGCCGCCGACCGCGGTGATCGCGATAACGCGCTTGACGCCGATGTAGCGCAGACCCCAGAGGTTCGCACGGTAGTTGACGATGTGCGGCGGAATGGTGTGCCGGTAACCGTGGCGCGCCAGGAACACGACCTCCTTGCCGCCGTATTCGCCATGCGTAAAGGCCCCGGAGGCCTCGCCGAACGGCGTATGCACCACCTCGCGGCGAATGATCTTGAGGCCGGGCAGCTTGGCGAGCCCGGTACCGCCGATGATCGCGATTTCAGACATTCACATCCCCTTGACCGCGTAGATGCCGGGGGCGTTGCGCCAGTATTCCTTGTAATCCATGCCGCAGCCGAACACGTAGCGGTCCGGTACCGTCAGGCCGATGAACTCGGCCTCGGCATCGGCGCAGCGACGGTCGTGGTGTTTCTCGACCAACACGGCGGTGGATACCGAAGCCGCGCCGTTCTCCCGGCAATAGGCCTGAATGGCCGCCAGGGTGTAGCCCTCGTCGAGGATATCGTCCACCAGCAACACGGCGCGCCCTTCAAGCGGCGTGGTGGGCATGGCCAGCCAATGGACCTGATGGCCGCCGCTGGTCTCGCCACGGTAGCGGGAAGCATGCAGGTAATCGACCTGCAGCGGGAACAACAGGCGGGGTAAAAGACGACCGGCGGTCACCAGACCGCCGGTCATCACGCACAGGATCAGAGGATTCTCGTCCTGCAGCCGTGCTGTAATGCGCTGTCCCAACCCGTCCAGGGCGCGCGTGACGTCCTGCGCGCTGTACAGGAGGTCGGCCTCGTCGAGAACGCGGGCGGCCTCCGCGGGTGTGACAGCCATGGGTACCGAGGTACCCGCAGATCAGTAGGTGAAGGTGACGGTGTCGTCGTCCATCGCCTCGCTGATCACGTAGGCACCGCCTACGGTCTCTTCGATCTCGGGGATCAGGTCGTCGCCCCACAGATCCAGGGTCGGGGTGCAGACCTTGAAGTGCACACCGGCCTCGACGGCATCCTTCATGAAGTCATAAACGGACTTGGAGCTGCCTTCCTGGACGTACAGGTTCTCGGCAACACCCTTCTTGGCCAGCTCACCGGCACGGCCGGTCATGACGACTTCAACGTCATATTCCATGGCAGCGGCAACGGTCGCCTGGAAGAAAGGGGCGCCCAGCTCGGAGCCATTGGTCGGGTCGGTGTTGACCATCACGATAAGCAGCTTGTCAGCCATAGAGGTCTCCTGCGGATTATTCGCGTCAGCGTAAAAAGGGCGTGATTATAGGCTCGTTACGCTGACAAGACCATCAAAAATTAGAATAGACGAATTTACTTGATTTATAAAAAAGGGCAGGTGCCGGCAGGGGTATTTCAGGGCGTGGTGTTTCTGACAACATCTATAATAGATTCAATGCGTTGCATCTCATTTCTAACTTCATTTCTGCCGATATCGATGGCCTCTTCGACACGGTGAAACTCCATTAAACCGATGTGCCGCGCATGCGGGGCAATGACGACCTCGGGGGGATCGCCGGCCATGCGCGAACGCGTGATACGCATGGACATGATGTTGATGCTGCGCGCGAGCACCTCCAGCAGCGAGGGCAGTTCCTCCTCGTCCTCCACAACCTGCTCCTGGTCACCCAAAGGCAGCACTTTGCCGGCCAGATCACCCAGCCGCTCCTTGAACCTATTGGTGAGCTCCTTGCCCTGGAACTGCTCCAGGCGTTTGACGAGCTTGTTGGCCGTGCCAGGCACTTCCAGCAGATCGGCGTTAAGGTCCACGGCGATCACCACGTCGGCCCCGAGCATGCGACACACCGACACGGGAACGGGGTTGACCAGCCCGCCGTCCAGCAGCCAGTCGCCATCGACCTTGTAAGGCCGGAACAGCCCCGGCAGGGCGATGGAGGCGCGTATCGCGTCGAACAGATTGCCTTCGCGCAGCCACACCTCGCGTCCGGTCTCCATGCCGGTGGCCACGGCCACGAAACCGGTTTCGCAGTCCTCGAAGCACATGTCGCCCAGGGTATCGCGAAAGAACTCGAACAGCTTTTCGCCCGCGATCAGCCCACCGCCGAGACTCACATCCATGAAGGACATGACCTTGCGCCAGGTCAGGGTGTGCAGCCACTCTTCCAGAGGATCGAGCTTGCCGGCCGCGTAGGCGCCGCCCACCAGCGCCCCGATGGAGGAACCGGCGATAACGTCGGGTACGACACCGAGGGATTCGAGCTCGCGGATAACGCCGATATGCGACCAGCCCCGGGCCGAGCCGCTTCCCAGGGCGAGCCCGATCCGCGGCCGGCGTTTCATTGGGTTTCCTTGCCCTGCAGCCCGGCGAAGGCCGGCTCTTCCTGCAGCTTGAGGCCGTCCGGCATGTGCAGGGTGCGGGTCGGGAAGGCCACCTCCGCCCCGTAGCGGTCGATGATGTCGGCGATCTTCAGCAGCACGTCCTGCTTGACCTCGTGATAACGCTTCCATTCCGTGGTGCGCGTAAAGGTATAAATAAAGAAGTCCAGCGACGAGGCACCGAAGGCGTTGAAATTGACCATCAGGGTCTGACTCTGGTCGATGTCCGGATGGGTCTCCAGCATCGCCTTCACATCCGCGACCACCGCTTCGACCTTGGCGAGGTCGTCGTAGCGCAGCCCGATGGTTTCGTAAATGCGCCGATGGGTCATGCGCGAGGGATTTTCCACCGCGATGGTCGCGAAGATCGCATTGGGCACGTAGATGGGCCGCTTGTCGAATTTGCGGATCCGGGTCAGCCGCCAGCCGATCTCCTCCACCGTGCCTTCGATCTCGCGGTCCGCCGAACGGATCCAATCGCCGGCCACGAATGGCCGGTCGAGATACAGCATCAGGCCACCGAACACGTTGGACAGCAGGTCCTTGGCGGCAAAGCCGATGGCGATACCGCCGATGCCGCCGAAGGCCAGCACGCCGCTGACGCTGAACCCCAGGGTCTGCAAAGCGACCAGGGTGGACGTGACCACCAGGGAAATCCGCAGCAGCTTGCCCAGCGCCTCGACGGTGACACGGTCGACCTCACCCTCCCTGCCCTTGCCCACCTTGCCTTCGATATAGGCACGCTCGACGTTGCGGATCAGGCGCCACAGGAACCAGGTCAGCGAGGCGATCACGCCGACGTCGCGCAACGGGGGGATGGCGGCGAAAATGGCCGCCTTGGTTTCGGAGTAAATCACCTCCGCCGCAAAGGAGATGCCCACCACCCAGATCAATGTCGTCAGCGGGCGGTCGATGGCCTCGAGCAGGGCGTCGTCCCAATGGGAACGGGTCTGCTTGGTTCGCCGTTGAATGCGGATCAGGAGGCGGCGCAGGATCCAGTCGGCCAGCAGCACCAGGAAAACGATGACGAAGACCTGGATGGCCCATCCGGCAAGCCCGTACTGCTTGCCGATGCCTACCAGCCATTGCCAGGCAACCTGCATATCTTGCGACAGCTTATCCATGGTTCGGAATCGTATTACTGCGATTTATAAGATGTTACACGTCCATCTCCAACCACGGCGAGGTCTCCAGCAGCGCGACGACCTGCTGCGCGTCGCGCCACTGACTGCTCTCACGCAGTTCACCATAACCCGGCGCATGGTGGCCATGCATGCGGGCCAGGCGCAGCTGGGCGACCGGATTTCCGTAGTCCGCCAGGCTGTCCACCACTTCCGCGGCCCCCTCGGGATGATTGCACACCAGCACCATGTCGCAACCGGCCTGCAGGGCACGTTCGGCGCGCGCGGGGTAGCTGCCGCCCACGTCGGCGGCCGCTTCCATGCTCAGATCGTCGCTGAAGATCACCCCCTGGAAACCCAGCTCACCGCGCAGCACGCCTTGCAGCCAGTAGGCGGAAAAGCCGGCCGGCGCGGGATCGACCTGAGCATAGATCACATGCGCCGGCATCACGCCGGCGAGGCCATCCTCGATCAGGCTGCGGTACGGCAGCACGTCGGCGTCCATGATCTCATCCAGCGAGCGGTGATCGACCGGCAGCGCCAGGTGCGAGTCCTCCTTGACCGCGCCGTGACCTGGGAAGTGCTTGCCGGTGGCCGCCATGCCCGCATCGCGCATGCCGTGGATGTAACTGCGTGCCAGTTCCGTCACCACCAGCGGATCGCGATGAAAGGCGCGGTCGCCGATGATGCCGCTGACACCGTAGGCCAGATCCAGCACCGGCGCGAAACTGAAATCGACACCGACCGCACGCAACTCGGCCGCCATCAGCCAGCCCAACTGGCGCGCCAGTTCGCGCGCCTTGCGCCGGTCGTGATCGTACAGCTCGCCGAGCCGCGCTACCGGCGGCAGACTGGTAAAGCCCTCGTGGAATCGCTGCACCCGCCCGCCTTCGTGGTCCACCGCGATCAGCAGATGCGGGGTACGCAGCGCGTGGATCTCTCGCACCAGCTCGGTGAGCTGGCCGACGGACTCGAAGTTGCGGGTAAAGAGAATGACGCCGCCCACCTGGGGGTGGCACAACAGCTCGCGCTCCTCGGGGCTGAGCGAGGTGCCCGCGAGATCGAGCATGACGGGGCCGAGAGACATGTCCGCTACATCGTGGTTGAGTTGGCCGCAGTTTAGCAGCAAACCACCGCACGGCCGCACCCGGTCAGGCCAAAGGCTGCCTCCCTGACCCCGTTCTGCCTGATGAACCGTCCTCAATAAGTGCCGTTGAACACCAGATACCGATTATTGTTAGTGTCGGTCACGAACAGCTGGTTGCCGTACAAATACAGTCCAGAAGGACTCCACATCGAAGAGGCTGTCGTGCCGCTACTGCTCGAGGTGAAGTCGGGCTGGCCCAGCACCGCATCCGCCGCCTGGCCATTACTGGTCGGCCACGCATTCCAGATCAGCACCCGGCTATTGTTAGTGTCGGCCACGAACAGCTGCTGGCCGTCCACCCAGACAGCGTACGGGCGATCAAGGGTGTTCGCGGCGGTGCTGCCGCCGCGGTCGGCGGTATTGGAGGTAAAGTCCGCCTGCCCCAGCACGAGGTCCGCCGCCTGGTCGTTGGTGATCGGGAACGTATTCCAGATCAGCACCCTGTGATTGTAGGTGTCCGCCACTACCAAGCGCTGGCCGTCGGTCCACACCCCGTAGGGATTGCTCATGGTCTGAGCATCGGGGCTGCCACCCTGGTTGGTGCTGGCCCCCGTGAAGTCCACCTGCCCAAGCACGAGGTCCGGCGGCGTGTCGGCGGTCGGCACGCTGTTCCAGATCAGCGCCCGGTGGTTATGAGCGTCGGGCACCACGAATTTGCCGCCCCCGGCGACGCTGAATGCGGGTACGTTGAATCCCCCGACCGTACCGGCGGTAAGCGTAAACGACGGCGTCTGCGGGCTGGCAGCATTCGGCGCGCTGGTCGCCGCAGTGGGGATGGGATCGTATACGGCAACTTCGTTGTTAGTCAGTTCGGGTACATACAGCCGGCCGTCGTAATCGGTCACGGATGTCGCCCCAGACAGCGTGCCGCTGGTGCTGAAATCCGGCGCACCGAGCACGAAATCAGCGGGGGCCCCGTTGCTGGTCGGGATGCTGTTGAAACCGAGCACTCGGCTGTGGCCATAGTCGGGCAGGTACAGCACGCCGCCGATCACGTCCGGGTTGCCGTGGACGGAGCCGAGGGTAGCGAAGCTGCTGGAAGTGAAATCCGGCTGGCCGATGACCACATCCGCGGCCTGGCCGTTGCTGAAACTCACCACCCCGGTCGTGGCAACACCACTACTGCTGCCACCACCTCCGCCATTGCAGGCAGCCAGTGCGATACAGACGACACCGAGCACGGCGCCCCGAAAAACAAAATCCGGGACGAACCGTTTCAGCCTGTCCAGACGATGTCCCTGCATTGTCATGTGCGTCATGCTTTCTCCCTCTTTTCCCCATGTTGAAATATACGGCGGTGTTAATCGGTCAGCGTGGTTTCACTAACGCCCACCGACGACCGTTCGCTATCGAAGCTGATGCAACGTGTAGCGGGTGCGTTACCGCATGAGGATCAGGAGGTCGTGCAGAATCGAAAGCCGGCTCAATGCGTCATGAACGGCGCTCAACAATTGCCGTTGAACACCAGATAGCGGCTATTGCCCTTCTTTTTCATCCCGGTAATGAACACGGCATTCCCCTTGATTCCGCGCACGCTCCGTTATCACCAAACGCATTGCCGCAGTTCTCGACGCACGACATCAACTGACGTAGATGTTTCGTACTTCGTTATTTCCCGGGTCGGCGGTTACCGATTTCGACTTATCTCCCGACACGTCCCCTGCCCCTGAAAACACAGTTACCAACATCGCTGTTTTGTTCCAGCGGCGTTGACAGCCAGGATTTTAATTAACGGACAGCCTGCCTACTTTGCTGTGCGTATTTATTATTTTGTTGTGTGTCCACACGCGCCGTCATGCGCGGTTTTTACGTCACTCAGTATCTGACCGTGCTGGCCACCGGATACGGATAAACTGCGGTTTTCTGCATCTGCGCTGCCCGACTGCTGAGCGTGCCGTCTCCCGCAAGCCTGGGGTATGCTGGACGAGAGAAAATGGTGAATGCCATCGCCCGCAAAATGCGGGAGGGAAACGTGGCAGAATCATTCTCTGGAGCAAGCACGTATAGACAGACTCCTGCATGCTTGAGACACATAGCAAAACGCCGCCCATGGGGCGGCGCTTGCAAGTGTTCTTGTGCAACCGGCCCTGATCAGTATGTGCCGTTGAACACCAGAGAACGGTTATTGTTTTGATCGGCCACGATCAATTGCCGGCCGTACACATACAGCCCGTCAGGGGCGGACATCAAAGAGGCGGTCGTGCCACCTGTGGTCGAGGTGAAGTCAGGCTGACCCAGCACCGCATCGGCCGCCTGGCCGTTCTGGGTAGGCCAGGAATTCCAGATCAGCACCCGGTTGTTGCCAGTGTCACACACGAACAGCTGCGGGCCGTTTACCCAGACGCCATCGTAGGGGTCATTAAGCGTATTCGCGGCTGCGCTGGGACTGATGGTCGAGGTGAAATCCGGCTGACCCAGCACCAGATCCGGCGGCTGGTCGTTGGTGGTCGGGAAGCTGTTCCATATCAGTATCCGGTTGTTGTATTCATCCAGCACCACCAGGCGCTGACCGTCGGTCCACACACCGGCGGGATGGGACATGGTCTTGGCGCTGACGCTGCCGCCCTGGTTGGGCGAGGTCCCGGTGAAGTCCACCTGCCCCAACACCAGGTCCGGCGGCGTGTCGCTGGTCGGCACGCTGTTCCAGATCAGCACCCGGTTGTTGGCGGAGTCGGTCACCACGAACTTCCCGCCGCCGACGGCGATGGTCTCATTACTGGCTAAACCACCGACGGCGCTGCCGGTGATGTAAAACGCCGGCGTCTGCGGGCTGGCTGCGTTCGGTGCGCTGGTAGCCGCGACAGGAATGGGGTCGTACACGGCGACCTCACTGCTGCCATATTCATCCACGTACAGCCGGCCATCGTAATCAGCTGTGGTCTGCGCCCCGTTCAACGTGCCGCTGGTCGTGAAATCCGACGCACCGAGCACGAAATCGGCTGCC
>JARRKE010000050.1 GCA_037388465.1 Gammaproteobacteria bacterium | reverse complement strand
TCGCATGCGGCCTGGCACTGAGGAGCTTTACCTGACATGGCGCATATCAACCTCCTTCCCTGGCGCGAAGAACTCCGCAAGGAAAAGCAGCGCGAATTCATTTCGATCGCCTTCTTCGCGGCCATACTCGGCGGCATCCTCGTCTTCTATGCCCATATCCACATGAACGGGCTGATCGATTACCAGAACCAGCGTAATCAGTATCTCGAAAACGAGATCAAACTGGTGGATCAGAAGATTGCCCAGATCAAGCAGCTCGAAGCCACCAAGAAAGCGCTGATTGACCGCATGAACATCATTCAACAGCTGCAGGTCAGCCGTCCCGGGGTGGTGCACCTGTTCGACGAACTGGTCAAAACCTTGCCCGAGGGCATATATCTGACTTCGATGACGGAATCCGGCAAAAAACTCTCCATTGCGGGGATGGCCGATTCGAATGCCCGTGTCTCTGCCTATATGCGCAACCTTGACGCGGCCCCCTGGCTGACAAATCCCAAGCTCGCAATCATTCAGGTGACAGACAAGGAAGGTCGTCGGCTCAGCCGATTCACGCTCACCGTGGACCAAACCACGCCTGATGCCAAAAAGAAGCAACAGGGCGCCAACAAAAGGTAAACGGTATGGATTGGAACGAGATCAAGAATTTCGATATCTCCAGCGTCGATTTCAAAAATATCGGCGCCGCACCGACGCCGGTCAGGGCCGCCCTGATCGTCGTCTTATTCGTTGCCATTCTTTTCGCCGGTTACTACTTTGATACGCGTGACCAGATCACCCAACTGGATCAAGCCCAGAATAAGGAACAAACCCTGCGTCAAACCTTTGAGCGAAAACAGGCCAAGGCGGTCAACCTTGAGGCATACAAGGCACAGCTGGATGAAATGCGCCGCACCTTCGGCACCATGCTCAAACAATTGCCCAGCAAGACCGAGATTCCCAACCTCATCGTGGACATCTCGCAAACCGGGCTGTCGAGCGGACTCGAGATTGATCTGTTCCAACCCCAGAATGAGATCAAGAAAGGGTTTTATGCCGAAAAACCCATCAAACTCGGCGTCCAGGGCACCTATCAGGAACTGGGCAATTTCGTCAGCGGCATTTCATCACTGCCCCGGATTGTGACGTTACATAACATTAAATTAACGCCAACCAAAAACAGCGATGAAATCAAAATGTCCGCCCTTGCCAAAACCTATCGATACCTAGAGGGCAATTGAGGAACCCCGCATGCCTGCCAATGCCCACAAGCCGACTGGACACCTCGCAATCCTGCTAAAAAGTGCTGCGCGCCTGTTGCTGCTCACAGGTTTTGTTTTTGTTGCCGGTTGCGGCAACAACATGTCCGATTTGCAGCAATGGGTTAACAAGGTCAAGGCCGAGAAACACGCCAAGATCGAACCGATCCCTGAGATCAAGCCTCAGGTCACGTTCAAATACCCGCAACACACACGCGACCCCTTCGATTCAAGTGTCCTGTTGTCGAACAAGCAACCCAAATCGGACAGCAGCATCAAAATCGATAAAAATCGTACGCCGGAATATCTCGAAAGCTTCCCGCTCTCCACATTAAAGATGGTGGGTACGATTCAGGAAAAGGGCCTGCTCTGGGCGCTCATTCAAACACCTGACGGCACTATTCAACGCGTCACGACGGGCAATTATATGGGCGAACATGACGGCAAGATTCTGCGTATTTCAAGTAATGCAATCTATTTGCGCGAGATCGTTCCGGACGGTTTTGGCGGTTTCAAGGAACGCCAGACCAAAGTAGCGATCAGCGGTCAATAAGCATGAGGAGCGAGACCATGAATGCACGACCAGCCCCCCAGCACCTGAAGGCACGAGGCATGGCTGATATTCAACATTCGCATCGCTGGCTTCTTGTAGCGCTGCTCCTCCTGTCCCTTGCAGCTGTCGCCTTTCATCCGGCACACGCAGCTGAAGCCGCACAACCCAATGCCCTGACCGGGATCGGCTATACGAGCCTGCCCGGCAATGCGGTGGACATCACCCTCAGCTTCGCACGACCAGCCAAAAAACCTCTGAGCTTCTCGATCGACAACCCGGCCCGGATTGCGCTGGATTTCTCCGATACGCAACTCAAGCTCAAGGCGCGCAGCAAACAAATCGGCGTTGGCCTGGCGCAAAGCGTGAACACGGCCGAAGCCAAGGGTCGTACGCGCGTCGTGATCAGCCTCACCAGCATGGTGAATTATCAGACCAGCGTTGCTGGCAACCAGGTCACGATCCACATCCCCGGCTCTCACACCACCAGTCTCGCCTCGAGCACTGCAGCGGCAGGCGGAGTCTTTGAGCAGACTGCGGGAACCAGCGCGCCCGGCGCCTCCCTGCGCGCAGTCAAGAACATCGATTTCCGCCGAGGCCCCAACGGCGACGGCCGGGTCATCATCACCCTGTCCGACCCCAACACGCCGGTGGACCTCAAAGACCTTAAGGGCAAGATCCGGCTCAGCCTGAAGGGAACAGAGGTCTCCAAGGCGCTGCAGCGCCGGCTTGACGTCACCGACTTCGCCACTCCTGTGGAATATGTCGACACCTACAGCAAGGACGGCAATACCGAAATCATTATTCAGGCCCATGGCAAATACGAGCAACTGGCCTATCAGACCGATAACGTCTTCACCGTCGACATCAAACCGGTGCAGGAACAGGTGGCTGGCGTCGTCAAGAAGCAGGAATTCACCGGCCAGAAACTGTCCCTGAACTTCCAGGATATTCCGGTACGCTCGGTCCTGCAGCTGATGGCTGACTTCACCGGCTTGAACGTTGTCGTCAGCGACAGCGTCAAGGGCAACCTGACCCTGCGTTTGAAAAACGTTCCCTGGGATCAGGCCCTGGACATCATCCTCAAGACCAAGGGTCTGGCGATGCGCAAGAACGGGAACGTCATCCTGATCGCCCCGCAGGAAGAAATCGCCGCCCGCGAAAAACTCGAACTTGAGGCCCAGAAACAAAAGTCCGAACTGGCGCCCCTGGTCACCGAGTACATCCAGGTCAATTATGCTCGTGCCCAGGACCTTGCGGACCTGCTCAAGAAACAGAAGAACTCCCTGCTTTCACCTCGCGGCAACGTCACCGTAGACCCACGCACCAATACGTTGCTGGTGCAGGACACGGCCGAAAAAATCAGCCAGATCCGTGCACTGGTGAACCGCCTCGACGTCCCTGTACGTCAGGTGCTGATTGAATCCCGCGTGGTGATCGCCAGCGACAACTTCAGCCGCGAACTGGGTGTGCGCTTCGGGGTTACCAACAACACCTCACGCACCAGCCCGGTCACAGGCAACGCCTCCATAACCTCAGGCAACCTGAACGCCACCACAAATGTGATTAACGGCGAAACCATCGGTGCGCCCGACCGTTACAACGTCAACCTGCCGGTCAGCAACCCCGCCGGCAGCATCGGACTCGCACTGACCAAGCTGCCGCTCGGCAGCCTGCTGGAACTCGAGCTGTCCGCCGCCCAGGCTGAGGACCGCGCCGAGGTCGTATCCAGTCCCCGCGTAATCACATCCAACCAGACTCCGGCACGCATCGAATCAGGTGTGGAAATCCCATACCAGCAGGCATCCTCCAGTGGTGCCACCAACGTGTCGTTCAAAAAAGCCGTATTGAGCCTGGATGTCACCCCCAACATTACGCCCGATGAGCGGGTTTTCATGGACCTCAAGGTCAACAAGGACAGTGTGGGAACGATCTACGCCGGCGTCCCCAGTATCGACACCCGCGCGATCAACACCCAGGTATTGGTCGATAACGGACAGACCGTGGTACTGGGCGGCATTTACGAAACCGCCAAAAACAATACCGTTAACCGGGTACCCTTCTTCGGAGATCTGCCGCTGATCGGCTACCTGTTCCGCAACAGCGTGAAAAAGAACGACAAAAGCGAGCTGCTGATCTTCGTGACCCCGAAGATCCTCAACAACTCGCTTGCGACCCAATAAGCGGTTACAGCAACAACCCTGGCGAGGGGATGGCATAATTGCCATCCCCTTTTTCTTTAAGTAAGACTCGTGCCAGTTCGCAACGTCTTTCTAATTGGCCCCATGGGGGCGGGTAAGTCCACCATCGGGCGCCAAGTCGCCAAGCGCCTCGACCGGCCTTTCTACGATTGTGACAAGGAGATCGAAGCACGCACCGGCGTGGATATCTCCACGATCTTCGACTACGAATCCGAAGCAGGTTTCCGCGACCGCGAGACCGCCATGCTGGACGAACTGACCCGCAAGGAAGGGATCGTGCTGGCAACGGGGGGCGGCGCCATCCTGCGGCCGGAAAACCGCCGTATGCTGCATGAGCGCGGCCTGGTAATTTATCTCTCGGCTGCCGTCGAGACCCAGGTCGAAAGAACCCGCCATGACCAGGGCCGCCCCCTCCTGCACGGCACCGATCCTCATCTGAAACTCAACGAATTGATGGCTATTCGCGACCCGCTGTACCGCGAAGCCGCCCATGTCACGCTCAAGACCGACGGGCAATCGGTCAAGGCCGTGGCGCGGCGCATCGCACAACTGCTGCAAAACGAGGACAGCGCGCCACACTGAGCTTTCGCGGTCTTCACGCATGCTTTAACATGCGTTTATGCAGACATTGACCGTGGAGCTGGGCGACCGCAGCTATCCTATTTACATTGGCAGCGGGCTGCTCGACCAACCAGAACTCCTCACCAGCCATATTGGCGGCACCACCGCCTTCACCGTCACCAACACCACCGTCGGCCCCCTCTATCTGGACCGCGTGCAGTCTCACCTGGACGGCCTACGCACCCAGACCCTGACGTTGCCGGACGGCGAGGAATACAAGACCCTCGACACTCTGAACCTGATTTATACCGCTCTTTTGGAAGGGCGGTTCGACCGCAACTGCACCCTGATCGCCCTCGGCGGCGGCGTCGTCGGCGACATCACCGGATTCGCCGCGGCCAGCTACCAGCGCGGCGTCCCCTTTATCCAGGTCCCCACCACCCTGCTGGCCATGGTGGACTCATCCGTTGGCGGCAAAACCGGCGTCAACCACCCCCTCGGCAAGAACATGATCGGGGCCTTCCATCAGCCGCAGTGCGTCATCGTCGATACCGGCACCCTGAACACCCTGCCCGATCGCGAACTCAGCGCCGGGATCGCGGAGATCATCAAATACGGCCTGATCAACGATCCTGAGTTTTTCGCCTGGATCGAGGAACACCTCGACGAACTGCTCGCACGCGAGCCCGCCGCACTGGCCTATGCCATCCAGCGTTCCTGCCAGGACAAGGCCGACATCGTCGCTGCAGACGAGCGCGAGGCCGGCCAACGCGCCCTCCTGAATCTCGGCCACACCTTTGGGCATGCCATCGAAACCGGGCTGGGTTACGGCGTCTGGCTGCATGGCGAGGCCGTCGGCTGCGGTATGTATATGGCGGCCCGGCTGTCCCACATGCAGGGATGGATCGACCAGCCGACCCTGGAGCGCATCCGCAGCCTGCTCGAACGCGCGCGCCTGCCGGTTACCTACCCCCCCGAACTTACCGGGTCCCGCATGCGCGAACTGATGGCCGTGGACAAAAAAGTAAAAAACGGCCGACTGCGGCTGGTTCTGTTGAAAGGCATCGGCAAGGCGGTGATTACGGAGAAGTTCGATCCCGATCAGTTGGACAACCTGCTCGCCCACGCCACCGACTGAAATGCCCGCGGACACCGATGCGCGCCTAGCCCTTTATGCCGCCAGTGACAGCGGTTCGAAGGGACGGCGTCACCCGGAACCTGCTCCGTCATACCGCAGTGAGTTCCAGCGCGACCGGGACCGCATCATTCATTCCACGGCATTTCGCAGACTTGAATACAAGACACAGGTCTTCATCAATCATGAAGGCGACCACTTCAGAACCCGGCTGACCCACTCGCTCGAGGTCGCCCAGATTGCGCGTTCCATTTCGCGTGCGCTGCGCCTCAACGAAGACCTGACGGAAGCAATCGCGCTTGCCCACGACCTTGGACATACGCCGTTTGGCCACGCCGGCCAGGAGGCGCTCAACGCCTGCATGAAACCGCACGGCGGTTTCGAGCACAATCTGCAGTCGCTGCGGCTGGTCGATGAACTCGAATCGCGCTATGCGGAGTTTCCTGGCCTGAATCTGACCTTCGAGACCCGCGAAGGCATACTCAAACACTGCGCCCGCACCAAGGCAGAAACACTGGGTGAGGTTGGAGAACGCTTTCTGAAAGGGTGGCAGCCCAGCCTGGAAGCCCAGCTGAACAACCTGGCGGATGAAATCGCCTACAACAATCACGATGTCGACGATGGCCTGCGCGCCGAATTGCTGACCATAGAAGGCCTGCGCGAGATCCCCCTTTTCAACCAGTCATACGAAGACGTACTCAAGGCATATCCGGGACTCGAGGGACGCCGGCTTATCCACGAGACCATCCGCCGCATCATCAACCGCCTGGTGGTCGACCTCGTGGAAACCAGCGCCGAAAATATCCGCCAGGCAGCCCCTCAAAGCCTGGAAGAGGTACGCCATCGCACCTCGCCCCTGATCGGCTTCAGCCCGGAAACGGCCGAGATGAATCTGGAACTGAAACGTTTTTTGCGCCACCACCTGTATCAGCACTACCGCGTTTATCGCATGACCACCAAGTCCAAGCACACCATTCAGCGCCTCTTCGATACCTTCATGGAAGCACCCAAACTGCTGCCGAGCCGCTACCAGCACCAGATTCAAAGCCGCGATGACGCCAAAGAACCCCGTGCCCGAGCACGCGTCATTGCCGACTACATAGCCGGCATGACCGACCGCTACGCGATCGCCGAATACCAACGTCTGTTCGACCCCACCGCTACCTTTTAACCCATGGCCAGCACGATCCTTTCCACGGAATGCATGGACAATCTGGGGCTGCATCGCCAGCCCTTCGCCTCGCATGCCGAGCCCGCCTTCATCTACGCCGACAACACGCTGGACATGACCTTCAATGTCCTGCTTCAGCACGTCTCGGCCGCCGATCGCCCCGTCCTGCTGGAGGCCGAGGCGCAGACCGGAAAGAGCATCATGCTCTATCGTCTGCAACAGGCCACGGCCGGCGAGATCGCCTGGTTACACATCAAAGCCCGCCCCGATACAAGCCTGGCAGCCATCGAGTACGCCCTGCGCAACCAGTGGCCGGTACCCCAGGTACGCAATCCGGAAACCCTGCCGATCGAGGACTACGTATGCGTCCTGATGCAGCACCAGGAACAACCGCTGGGCATCATGATCGACGATGCGAACCAACTGGTGACGCCGGTCCTGGCCGCCCTCACATCCCTGCTGAGCACAGTCGAGTCGCGTTGCGGGAAAATGCCGGCGCTGGTGCTGGCGGCCGAGCAAACCATTGAGCCCAAACTCGCCGAGCTGCATTCCCTCAGCGCGCTGATCAACAGGATCCTGACCGTCAGGCTGCGTACGTTCACGCCGCAACAGACGCGCGACTATATTCACCACCGCCTGCGTGCCGCCGGATTGAACGACGCCGATCTCCCGTCCGAAGACGATATCCGCCCCATTCATCAAAAAACGGGCGGACTGGCCGGCGCGATCAATCCGCTGATCACCCAATTCCTGGAAGACCGATATGGCGAAGGAACCTCCAATGCGGGCAGCAAACTCGGCCGCTGGGTCGTGCCCGCCGCCCTGGTGTTGATCATCATCGGGCTGGGCACATCAATCACCGCCCTTGTCCGCGCGCTACGTAACACCGGTCAGGAGGGCGCCACGGTGGCATCCACCACGTTGGAGCTGCCCAAACCCAGAACCGAAGCCCCGAAACCGCCACCGGCGCCTGATGCAACCACGGCGCCCGCCACACCCGCACCTCAAACAGGCACGGTCAGCCCCAAACCGCCGCAACCGACATCTCAGCCGACCGTCATGCCGGCTGCCAAACCGCCGGCCGCGGTTGCGGCACAACCGCCCGTGGCCGCAGAAACCACGCCTCCCCCCCAGCCGGCCCCCAAACCACGCCCGAAACCGGCGGTGGTGCCATCGCCCAAACCCACGGAAACGCTGCATGACAGCACCTGGCTGCTCAAACAGCCGTCCGACCAGTACATGCTCCAGCTCGTGGGCGTCAGCGACGGCACCCGTCTCAAGGTCTTCGTCAAGGAACACCCCGCGTCACTGCCGCTGGCCTGGTACCAGGGAACCCACCGGGGCGAACCCTGGTTTGTCCTGCTGGCAGGGCCGTTCAAAACCCGCGAGGCCGCCCACGAGGCCGTTGCGGACCTTCCGGAGACCTATCGCAAGCTCGGCCCCTGGGTGCGTTCCCTCGAATCGGTACAGAAATCCATCAAACGCCAAAGCGCGCATTGACGCTGGGCCCGGCAAGCGATAGAATCCCGCCTCTTTTTCACAGCACGTCTGCGGAGTAAACAAGATGTACGCCGTGATCACGACTGGCGGGAAACAGTATCGAGTCGCCGAAGGCGACGTAATTCGCGTCGAGAAATTGACTGCGGAGGCCGGCGACAAGGTCGAGTTCGACCGTGTCCTGATGGTCGGCGAAGGTGAGCAGGTCAAGGTCGGCACCCCCTATGTCGATGGCGGCAAGGTTTCGGGCACCGTGAAGACTCAGGGCCGCGGTGAGAAGATCGAGATCATCAAATTCCGCCGTCGCAAGCATCACCAGAAGCGTACCGGTCATCGCCAGGACTTCACCGAGGTCCAGATCACCGGCATCTCCGGCTGAGAGGTAACGAAACATGGCACATAAGAAGGCAGGCGGCAGCACTCGCAACGGCCGCGATTCCATTTCCAAGCGCCTGGGCGTCAAGCGCTTCGGTGGCCAGGAAGTGATTGCCGGCAACATCCTCGTTCGCCAGCGCGGCAGCAAGTTCCACCCCGGTGCCAACGTCGGCATGGGCAAGGACTACACCCTGTTTGCCAAGACCGACGGCAAGGTCGTGTTCGAGACCAAGGGTCCGCAGCAGCGCAAATACGTGAGCGTCGTTACCGCCTGAACCTGAACAGCGGTTCCACGCTCCGAAAGCCCCGCATTGTCGGGGCTTTTTCGTTGGGCGATTATAATCGTCCGAACACCCAAAGGATCAGCATGAAATTCGTCGACGAAGCCACGATCAAGGTGCAGGCCGGCAAAGGCGGCAACGGCATCGTCAGCTTTCGGCGCGAGAAATACGTCGAATTCGGCGGTCCGGACGGCGGCGACGGCGGTGACGGCGGCAGCATCTTTTTGCGTGCGGACAAGGACCTCAACACCCTGATCGATTTCCGCCACACGCGGTCCTTTCAGGCCGAAAACGGCAAAAGCGGCATGGGCCGCAACATGACCGGCCATGCCGGCGCCGATCTCTATATCCCCGTTCCCGTCGGCACCCTGGCCTACGATGCCGACACCGGCGAACTGATCGGCGACCTGGTCGAGATCGGACAAACCCTGCTGATCGCCCAGGGCGGCTTTCACGGCATCGGCAACGCGCGTTTCAAGAGTTCCACCAACCGGGCGCCGCGCCAGTGCAAGCCCGGCACGCCCGGCGAAGCCCGCAATCTACGCCTCGAGATGCACCTGCTTGCCGACGTCGGCCTGCTGGGCCTGCCCAATGCGGGCAAATCGACGCTGATCAGCGCCGTTTCGGCCGCCAAGCCCAAGATCGCGGACTATCCATTCACCACGCTCTATCCCAATCTCGGCGTGGTACAGACCTCACCGCACCAGAGCTTCGTCATGGCCGACATCCCCGGCCTGATCGAAGGCGCCGCGGAAGGCGCGGGACTGGGTATCCAGTTTCTCAAGCACCTGTCCCGCACCCGGCTGCTGCTGCACCTGGTCGACATCGCGCCCTACGACGAAGATACCGACCCCGCCGAAGAGGTCCGCACCATTGTCGCGGAGCTCGGGCAATACAGCGCCGAACTGGCCGAAAAACCGCGCTGGCTGGTGTGCAACAAGATCGATTTGCTACCCGAGGCGGAGCGGCTCTCGACCTGCCAGGCACTAGTCGACAAACTGGGCTGGGGCGGCCCCTGGTTCGCCATCTCGGCGGCCACCGGCGCGGGATGCGAACAACTCAAAATGGCCATCATGCAGTACCTGGAACAAGATGCCGAAGACGCGACAACAACTGGGTGAAGCACGCCGCTGGGTCGTCAAGATCGGCAGCTCGCTGGTGACCAACGACGGGCGGGGGCTGGATGTTTCCGCCATCACCGGCTGGGCCGAACAGGTCGCCCGCCTGCACCAGCAGGGCAAGCAGATCGTGCTGGTTTCCAGCGGCGCCGTGGCCGAGGGCATGCATCGCCTGGGTTGGAAGCGCCGGCCCCATGCCCTCCACGAGCTGCAGGCCGCCGCGGCCGTGGGCCAGATGGGCCTGGTCGAAACCTACGAACAGCAGTTTCAGAAACACGGCCTGCACGCGGCCCAGGTCCTGCTGACCCATGACGATCTGTCCGACCGCCACCGCTACCTCAATGCGCGCAGCACCCTGCACACCCTGTTGGGCCTGGGCGTGATCCCGGTCGTCAACGAAAACGACACCGTCGCCAGCGAGGAGATCCGCTTCGGCGACAACGACACCCTCGCCGCCATGGTGTCCAACCTGGTGGAAGCCGATCTGCTGGTCCTGCTCACCGATCAGCAGGGGCTGTACGACCGCGACCCGCGTCATCACACGGACGCCAAACTGATTACCGAAGCGCCCGCCAACGACTCGTCCCTGGCCGGATTCGCGGGCCCGTCCGGCACCAACATCGGGCGCGGCGGCATGCTCACCAAGGTCTACGCAGCGCAACGGGCGGCACGCTCGGGCGCGGCCACCATCATCACCTCCGGGCGCGAATCCGAGGTACTGAGGCAGCTAGCCGCCGGTGCCACCATCGGCACCCTGCTGACACCCGACCGCGAACCCCTGGTGGCGCGCAAGCAGTGGATCGCCGGCCAGCTCCAGTCCCGCGGCGAACTGCACCTCGACGCCGGGGCCGCCAAGGTCATCCGCGAATCGGGCCGCAGCCTGCTCGCCGTGGGCGTCAAGCAGGTGCAAGGCGACTTCAAGCGCGGCGAGGTGGTGGCTTGTCTGGACCCCGAAGGACGGGCGATCGCCCGCGGCCTGGTGAACTACTCGGCTGAGGATGCCCGCCGCATCATGGGCAGGCCGAGTGAGGAGATCGAGCCGATCCTGGGCTACGTGGACGAGCCCGAGCTCATCCACCGCGACAACCTGGTCCTGCTGTAACCTCGCAGCCGGCTAGGCACCTTCGCGGCGGTAGAGCAGATCCCACACCCCATGGCCGAGCCGTCCGCCGCGCTGCTCGAACTTGGTCAGCGGACGCGAGGACGGGCGCGGCGAAAACTGCCCGGCACCCGCTTCGTTCTCGAATCCCGGCGCCGCCTCCATCACCTCAAGCATCTGCAGGGCATAATTCTCCCAGTCCGTGGCCAGATGCAGCCGGCCGCCCGGCCGCAAGCGCTCACCCAGCAGGTTCACAAAGGCGGGCTGGACCAGGCGACGCTTGTGATGGCGCTTTTTGGGCCAGGGATCGGGGAAAAATATCTGGATGGTGTCGATGCTTGCCGGGTGGACGTGCCGCTCGAGAATCTCGACGGCATCCCCGCACATGACGCGCAGATTGGTCAGGCCCAGCGCTTCGATGCGCTGCAGCAGATGCCCCACCCCCGGGCGATGCACCTCGATACCCAGGAAATTGCGCGCCGATTCGGCCGCGGCCATGCTGGCCAGGGAATCGCCGTTACCGAAACCGATCTCCAAGGTGAGCGGTGCGGTACGGCCGAACAGGGCATGGAAGTCCAGCCACTGGCCCTTTGCCGGCATATCCACGCCGTAGCGCGGCCACAGCTCCTCCAGCGCCCGGGCCTGGCCGGTGGTCAGCCGCCCCTCGCGGCGGACAAAACTGCGCACCCGTCGACGCTTGGCTTGCGGCGTCGATGCCTGGTCGGCTTCCTGCTCGGGGGGAACCGTGGTGGGCCCGCCTTCCGGTTGTGACATATCGCGACGGGTTAAAAGAACAGGCCTTCAGCGGGCGAGGAGGCCGAAGCATAGCGCTTGCGCGGCATGCGCCCGGCCAGGAATGCCTCGCGTCCCGCCTCGATGCCCTTGCGCATGGCGGAGGCCATCAGCACCGGATTCTTTGCCGCGGCGATGGCGGTGTTCATAAGCACCCCGTCGCAGCCCAGCTCCATCGCCACGGCAGCATCGGAGGCCGTGCCGACACCGGCGTCGACCAGGATCGGTACCTTGGCGTTGGCCACGATCTCGAGGATGTTGTAGGGGTTGCGGACACCCAGGCCGGAACCGATCGGCGCGGCCAGCGGCATGACCGCCACACAGCCCATGTTCTCCAGTTCCCGCGCCATGATCGGGTCGTCATTGGTGTAAACCATGACCTTGAAACCGTCCTTGAGCAGTGTCTCGGCGGCCTTCAGGGTCTCGGTGATGTGGGGGAACAGGGTTTTTTCGTCCCCCAGCACCTCGAGCTTGACCAGATCGTGACCGTCCAGCAGTTCGCGGGCCAGGCGGCAGGTACGCACGGCATCTTCCGCGTTGTAGCAACCCGCCGTATTCGGCAGCAGGGTGTAACGGTCCGGCGACACCACATCCAGCAGGTTCGGTTCGTCCGGGTTCTGGCCGATATTCGTGCGCCGTACGGCGACCGTGACGATTTCCGCGCCACTGGCCTCCAGGGCGCGGCGCGTCTCGTCCAGGTCCTTGTACTTGCCGGTACCGACCAGCAGACGTGAGCGGTAGCTTTGCCCCGCAATGATCAACGGATCGTCGTGTTCGACCGCAGCGGCCTGAGTGTTCGTTACTGTGGACATGCGTATTCCCGTAGAGTGTGCTTGATGGCGGGCCTCATCCACCGCCGATGGCGTGGACGATCTCGACCCTGTCGCCGGCGTGCAGGGTGTGTTCCGCCAGCGTGCTGCGCGGCACGATTTCGGCATTCACCTCCATCGCCAGACGCCGTTCACCCAGTTCGAGCAACGCCACCAGCCCGGCGGCCGTGATGGCTTCCGGCACTTCCCGGCGCTCGCCGTTGAGAATGATTTCCATCATGATCGAGATTTCCAACCCATACTTCAGGTTTTCGTAATATTCTACGTCATCCGGCCGCCGCCGGCCGAATCGCCACACGATACGTGTTGTCGGCGACCGGGCAGCCTTATTAGAATGACGGTCCACGCGGGTGTAGTTCAATGGTAGAACGGGAGCTTCCCAAGCTCTTAACGTGGGTTCGATTCCCATCACCCGCTCCACGCTTTCATATACCCGCCCAGACATGACCGACTGCATCGTCGTCGGTGGCGGCCTGATCGGCATGCTCACCGCACGCTTCCTTGCCGAAGCGGGAGCCGAAGTCACCCTGCTCGAACAGGGCGTACTCGGCCATGAAGCCTCCTGGGCGGGCGGCGGCATCCTCTCGCCGCTTTACCCCTGGCGCTACCCGGACCCGGTCAACCGGCTCGCGGCGTATTCCCAGCCCCTCTATCCGGACCTGGCCCAGCGCCTGTTCGAGGAAACCGGCATCGACCCGGAATGGACCCCCAGCGGACTGCTGGTGCTCGACCGGGAAGACGAACAAGCCGCCAGGGCCTGGGCAGAGCGCTATCAGGCCAGAATCGAGCAATTGGATGACGCCGCCCTGCACAGCGACGAACCGGCGCTCAAAGCCGATTTTGCCACCGGCATGCTGTTTCCCGAAGTGGCCCAGATCCGCAATCCGCGCCTGGTCAAGTCGCTGGCCGCGAGCCTGCCACCGCTCGGCATCAATATCCGCGAGCAGTGTCAGGTCGAATCGCTGGACATCCGGGACGGTCGTATCCAGGCGGTCAGGACCGCCGGCGAGCACCTGAGCGCCGCAAATGTCCTCGTCGCCGGCGGCGCCTGGAGCGGCGGCCTGTTCCCGGCATTTCGCAGCGCCCCCGACATCCGTCCGGTACGCCACTACCTCATCCCGCGCCGCGACGGGCGAATCCTGGCCGGCAGCACGCTGGAAGAGGTCGGCTTCGACAAGCACACCACCGAAAGCGCGCGCCAAGAGCTCACGGCCATCGCCTTCGATCTGGCGCCCGGCCTCGAACAGTTTCCGATCGAAAAGCAATGGTCCGGGCTTCGTCCAGGGTCGCCGCAGGGCATCCCCTATATCGGCGAACACCCGGAAATCCAGGGCCTCTACCTGAACGCGGGCCACTACCGCAACGGCGTGGTCATGGGCCTGGCCTCCGCCGAACTCGCCGCCAGCCAGATCCTGCGGCGGCCGCCGCCACTCGACCCGCGGCCATTTGGACTTGACGCCGCCCAATAACCCAATACGCTCAATGCAATAGCAACAGGGGCAAGGATACCGTGACGACAAATACCGCCGAGCTGATCCAACACCTGCAGCAGGAAGTGAGCAGCGAGCTGTCCCGGACGCTGATCGAGGTGCAGGCCGCTGCGGAACAGGAGCTCGAATCCCAGATTCAGCTCGACCCCGCCCGTTACTACAGCGAAAACACCGAGGCCATCCAGGCCCTCAAGAAACAAAGCCAGCAACTGGTGACGTTTGCCCAGCAGGCACTGCAAGACCTGTTCAACAAACAGCACCGCACCCGCGAACAAGACGAACCGACCTCCTTCGATATCGCCGCCCTCACCCTGGTGGACGAGGCGGATATCGAGGAAAACGTCGCCCTGGAAGGCGTGGCACGCCGCAACCGGGAATGGTTCTCCTCCAAACTCGAAGCCCTGCGCACCGCCCTGCTCGCCCTGCGGGAAAAGACCGGGCGGACGATGAACCCGGACGTGGTCGACCCTCTCACGCATACGGAAATCCTGCGCGACGCGCTCAAGGCCGCGAACCTGCCGCGTCCGCTGCGCATGTCCATGTACCGCCACTCCGAAAAACTCGTTAACGAATCGCTCGAGCGCCTTTACGCCAAGCTCCTCGCCGAGCTGCAGGAACACGCTCTGATCGATGCCCGCGACAACCCGTATTCGGAAAACTTCCGTTACAAGGTCGACAAGCAGCCCCAGCCGGCGCAGCCCTCCCTCGCGGACACCATTACCAACACCCCGCTGACCAGCGCCGAACAACAGCGGCGCCTGCGTTCGCCCATGTATGCCCCGCCCACCCTGCCGGAGCTGGCAGGCCCGCTGCCGGGCGG
>JARRKE010000049.1 GCA_037388465.1 Gammaproteobacteria bacterium | reverse complement strand
CCGGCGAAGATGTGCGAAAAGCCGTACTGAAAGCGGTTGAATGCCGGCGGTCTGACCACCGCCACCTCGTCGCGCACCTCGTCCAGGATTTGCTGGATCCACCCGCTGCCACCGTCCCGGTATTCGAGATGGACGCGCATGTCGAACAGTGCGAATTCCACCTGGCGCAGGGTCTGCATGCCGGCCTGGAAGGTCTTGGTCGCGCGCAGCTTGTCGTACAGGTCGTCCGGCAGGGGTTCGCCGGTTTCATAATGCCGTGCGAACAGATCCAGCGGTTCGCGTTCCCAGCACCAGTTCTCCATGAACTGGCTCGGCAGCTCCACCGCGTCCCATTCCACGCCGTTGATGCCGGACACGCTCGGGTAATCGATACGCGTGAGCATGTGATGCAATCCGTGGCCGAACTCGTGGAACAGAGTGATGACCTCGTCGTGGGTGAACAACGCGGGACGCCCGCCGACCGGCGGATTCGAGTTGCAGGTCATGTAGGCGACCGGGATCTGATCCACCTCGGCGGTCTGCATGCGGCTCATGCATTCGTCCATCCATGCCCCGCCGCGTTTGTGCGCCCGCGCGTAGAGATCCAGATAGAACTGCGCACGCAGCTTGCCGGCCTCGTCGCGGATTTCGAAAAAGCGCACGTCCGGATGCCAGACGTCGACGTCCTTCACCTCGGTGAAGCGCACCCCGTACAGACGTGACGTCAGTTGAAACAGGCCATCCAGTACCCGGTCCACCGGAAAGTAGGGCTTGAGTTCCTCACTGGAAAGCGCATAGCGCGACTGCTTGAGTTTTTCCGCCGCATAGCCGAGGTCCCAGGCCTGCAACTCATTAAGACCCAGTTCCTGGCGGGCGAAAGCCTGCAGCGTTTCCAGTTCCTTTTCGGCCGCCGGGCGTGCACGCCGGGCAAGGTCGCGCAGGAAATCCAGCACCTCCTGCGGGGAGCGCGCCATTTTGCGCACCAGGGAGCGCTCCGCGTAATTCGCGAAACCGAGCAGGCCGGCAGCCTCCTGGCGCAGCGCCAGGATCTCCCCCATCAGCGGACCGTTGTCCCACTCACGCTTGTCTCCCAGTTCAGAAGCGCGAGTGACATAGGCGGTGTAAACCGTTTCCCGCAGGGTGCGGTCGTCGGCATGGGTCATCACCGCGTAATAGCTCGGGAATTCCAGGTTGATCAACCACCCGTCCAGGGATTTTTGCCGGGCGTTGTGGGCCAGCAGGTCTCGGGCGGTTTCCGGCAGACCTTTCAGGCTCTGTGCGTCCTCGACATGCTTTTCCCAGGCGTGGGTGGCGTCGAGCAGGTGCTCCTCGAATCGAGACTGCAGTTCAGCCAGACGCTGCTGTATGGCCTTCAGACGCTGCTTTTTCTCCGGCGCCAGGTCCACCCCGTTGAGGTGAAAATCCAGCAGGGCATCCTCGATGACCTTACGCTGGGCCTCGCCGAGTTCCGCGTATTCCGGACTTTCCTTGAGTTGCCGGTACGCACCGTGCAGGTCCTCGCGCTGACCCAGTTCGGTGCCATAGTCGCTGAGCTTGGGCAGGCAGGCGTTATAGGCCTTGCGCAGCGCCTCGCTGTTAACCACCGCGTTCATGTGCCGCACGGGGGACCAGATACGGCCCAGGCGGTCATCGATCCGCTCCAGCGGCTCGATCAAACCCGTCCAGCTGTATTCACCGCGGGCCAGGATCTCATCCACCGCCCTGCGGTTGTCGGCCAGCACCTGGTCGATGGCCGGTTCGACATGTTCGGGGCGGATGGCGGAAAAGGGCGGCAGGCCCTGCATTTCCAGCAGAGGATTGCTCATGGTCTACCTGGTCGGTGCAATGAAATCAGGCCGATTACTCTATCATGACCCCGCGGCCAGGCGGACCAGTACGGCCCAAACCGCCCCGCCTCCCGCCAGGAAAAAGGCACCCAGCCCCGTCCAGGCGATCACACGGTAGCGCACGGCCAGGCCGTCCTGAGGGGTGGCCGAAAGAATGAACGGGCGACCGCTCCTGCCTTTGGACAGCAGATTGATCACGCCACTGACGCTGCGCTTCGCCCTCTGCGTCAATGCCTCCTGCTCGGCCGCCTTGCGTACATCCTCCCACTCCTGCAGATCGATCTTGCCGTCCTCGTTCTTGTCGAACTTGCGCAGATAATGTTCCGGAGATTTTTTCCAGGCGCGCAGAATCGCCACCACGTCCTGGCGATGATCACCGGTGTGGTCGGTGCCGAGGGTACGGAATTCACCAATGGCGTAGAGGTCGTCCAGGGTGTTCAATCGGCGTTCGGTGTATCGGTAGGAGCCGAAGGACAGCGACAGGAATCCACTGCCGAAGGAGCGGCTGACGGCGGGACCGGTGCTGGGCCAGGCCGTGTCACCGAACCAGGTATCCCGTCCGGTAGTAATGACCTCCGCCCCGTCCGGATCGATCACGCACTGTCCGGTGTCGTCCTCGATCAGGAACAAGCCGTCGCTGCGGCCGCTTTCGACCGTTCGCCAGCGCGTGCTGCGATTCCGGCTTCCCGTGTGCTCGCGCCGCTCGATGCGGTATTCATACCAGAGGCAATGACGGCCGGTAAGCGCGGCGACGATGGGCGGACCGTCCATGAGCCGGCCGCTGCCAGTCAGCTCCACGTAGCCCTGCGGCGCGGAACGGATGCGCGCCGTGGGGGTATCCTCGATCAGACGCGCACGGCTCAGACCACGCATGAAGAAATAAAGGCCGGCCAGGGAGGCGGCAACCGCCAGGGCCACCCAGATGCCGAATTCGGTGCTGTCTACGGCGAGGATGCGCGCCTTGAGTTCAAACAGCATGCCTCGACATCAACCGAACAGGGCCTTGATGTTGACGTCGGTCTTTTCCTCGTCGCGGAACTCGAGCAGCTCGAAGGCCTGGAAGCCGATCATCCGCGCGATGATCAGATCGGGAAACTGTTCGATACGGATGTTGTTGAGGTTGACGCTCTCGTTGTAGAACTCGCGCCGGTCCGCAATCGCGTTCTCCAAACCGGAGATGCGCTGTTGCAGGTGCTGGAAGTTTTCGTTCGCGCGCAATTCCGGATAGGCCTCGGCCACCGCGAACAAATTGCCCAGTCCCACCCGCAACGCCCCTTCCGCCTGGCCCAGAGCCTTCACGTCGCCGGCACGCTGCGCATCCGCCACCCGACTGCGGGCCTGCATCACCTTTTGCAACGTTTCCTGTTCGTACTGCATGTACTGCTTGCAGACTTCCACCAGCTTGGGCAGCTCATCATGGCGCTGCTTGAGCAGCACATCGATGTTCGACCATGCCTTGGAAACGTTGTGCTTCAGCGAAACCAGATTGTTGTACAGAATCACGGCATAGATCGCCACCACGATCACGATGCCGAGAAGAATATAGCCGCCCATGAATGCCCCCTGTTTTTGGTTGCTGGCCGCGATTCGAACTGCGTGATAATCTCGACCCTGTATTGCCCAGAACATCATCACATAACAACAAATCCGCTGCCACAGGCAGCCTGGGCATACGCCACTATTTGTTGGGAGGGGCAATCATCGTGATACGCGGTATCTTTTTTCGTGTCTGTCTACTGGCGCTGCTGATTTTACCGGCGCCATCCTTCGCCGCAACCAAGACGCTGAGCTGGGCGGGCTGCGGCATCACCAAAAAGGCCTTCATGCAGGATCTCGCCAAGGCCTTCGAAACCAAGACCGGGATACACATCAGTCTGTCCGGCGGAGGCGCCACCTACGGTATCCGCCAGGTGGCGGCCGGCAAGGTCGACATGGGCGGGTCCTGCCGTTTTCGTATCGAGGGCGATCCGAACGAACTGCAACCGGTATTCAAACCCATCGCCTGGGACGCACTGGTGGTAATCGTCAACCGCAACAACCCCGTCGACAACATCAGCTTCGCCCAGTTGCGCGGGATTCTGCTCGGCAAGATCACCAACTGGAAACAACTGGGCGGGCAGGACGCCCCCATCCATCTGCTGGTCCGCAAGGGCAAGATATCAGGGGTCGGGCGCACCCTGCGCAAGCTGGTGCTGGCGGATTACGACGCGGATCTCGCCCGTTACGCGTACAAGGAATACCCCTCGTCCGGCCCGCTGGAACAGGCCATCCCCAAGGACCTGCTGGCGCTGGGCGTGACCGGCATCAGCAGCGGCCGCAAACGGCCGGTCAAGATACTCAGCCTCGATGGCAAACAGCCGACGCCGGAAAACATCCACAGCGGCGCCTACACCCTGTACCGGCCGCTTTATCTGGTTTACTCGCCCACCGATGAGAATCTGAAACTGGTCAAGCAGTTTATCGCCTTCGCCTACAGCAGCGAGGGGCGGGCCATTATTCGCAAGAACCGGGTCGTACCCTATATGGATGCGCTGGGGCTGGTCATGAAACAGCTCGAACAGGACAAGCGCGCCCGCGACATGGGTCTTTACAAGGCAACCAATTGATTTTTAAGGATTAAATATCAATATTGCTGGCGGCGAGCGCGTTCTGCTCGATAAAGTCGCGCCGCGGCTCCACCTGATCGCCCATCAGGGTCGTAAAGACCTCGTCCGCCGCAACCGCATCCTCGATGCGCACCTGCAGCATACGCCGGGTCTCCGGATTCATGGTGGTCTCCCACAGTTGCTCGGGGTTCATCTCGCCCAGCCCCTTGTAGCGCTGGATCGACAATCCGCGCTTGGCCTCGTTCATCAGCCATTCGACTACCTGGCCGAAATGCTGCACCGGCTGTGACTTCTCCCCCCGCTGCACGCGGGCCGTCTCGTCGAGCAATCCGTCCAGGCGTTCGGCCAGAGAACGGATCAACTCGAATTCCGAGGAAGCGAAGAATTCGTGGCCGTAGGGATGGACGATCGGCTGACCGTGCACAATACGCGTCAGTAACGCCCGCGCCCGGTCCTGTTCGTCCTGCACCACCTCGTAACGCATGCTGCGCCGCAGGTTCTCGGGGACAGCGTCCAGCACCCGTCCGAACCAGGTGTCGAGCGCCGTCGGGTCCGCATACTGTTCAGCCGCCAACGGGGCATTGAACAGCATCGAACGCAACAGTGCCGGCTCGTGCCGGCGCGACAGCCGCTCGATGGTGTTTTCCACCGCCGTGTAGCTGAGTGCCAGTTCCTCCAGCGCCTGGCCGCTGATCGGCGGCGCACCCTCGCTGACGTACAGGCGGGCATCCTCCAGCGCGGTCTGCAGCAGGTGCGTGAGCAGTGCCTGATCGTCCTTGACGTATTGTTCCTGTTTGCCCTTTTTGAGTTTGTACAACGGCGGCTGGGCGATATAGACATAGCCGCGCTCCACCAGCTCCGGCATCTGGCGGTAGAAGAAGGTCAGCAGCAGGGTGCGGATGTGGGAGCCGTCCACGTCGGCATCGGTCATGATGATGATGCGGTGGTAACGCAGCTTGTCCACGTCGAATTCGTCTTTGCCGATGCCACATCCGAGCGCCGTGATCAGGGTCGCGACCTCCGCGGAGGACAGCATCTTGTCAAAGCGTGCCTTTTCGACGTTCAGGATCTTGCCCTTCAGCGGCAGGATCGCCTGGGTGCGCCGGTCCCTTCCCTGTTTTGCGGAACCCCCGGCGGAATCGCCCTCCACCAGATACAGTTCGCAGAGGGCGGGATCCTTTTCCTGGCAGTCCGCCAGCTTACCGGGCAGCCCGGCCACGTCCAGCGCTCCTTTGCGACGGGTCATCTCGCGCGCGCGGCGCGCGGCGTCCCGGGCACGGGCCGCTTCGATGATCTTTTGCGTAATCATCTTGGCCTCGGCCGGCGTTTCGAGCAGGAATTCGTAAAACCGCTCGTTCATGGCCGACTCGACCACGCCCTTCACTTCCGAGGACACCAGTTTGTCCTTGGTCTGGGACGAGAACTTGGGATCGGGCACCTTCACGGACACCACGGCCGTCAGCCCTTCCCGGGCGTCGTCGCCGGTGGTCACCACCTTCTGTTTCTTGGTGATGCCCTCTTTTTCCATATACTGGTTCAGGCTGCGGGTCAGCGCCGCACGGAATCCTGCCAGATGGGTGCCGCCGTCACGCTGCGGGATGTTGTTGGTGAAGCAGAAGATGTTTTCCTGGTAGGAATCGTTCCATTGCAGGGCCACCTCCACCACGATGTGGTCGCGTTCGACCTGGAAATAGACCACGGAGGGGTGCAGGGGCGTTTTTTTCCTGTTCAGGTGTTCGACGAACGCCCGGATGCCGCCCTGGTACTCGAACACATCGCGTTTGTCGCTGCGTTCGTCTTCCAGCACGATGCGCACGCCGGAATTGAGGAACGACAGCTCGCGCAGCCGCTTGGACAGGATGTCGTAGTGATATTCGGTGTCCGTGAAGATCGAGTGACTGGGTTTGAAATGCACCGTGGTGCCGGTCTTGTCCGATTCCCCGACAACGGCCAGCGATCCCTGCGGCTCGCCCAGCTGATACTGCTGGTTGTGAATCTTGCCGTCACGATAAATGGTGAGTTCCAGGTTCTCGGACAAGGCGTTGACGACCGATACGCCCACGCCGTGCAATCCGCCCGAGACCTTGTAGGAGTTGTCGTCGAACTTACCCCCGGCATGCAGGACGGTCATGATGACCTCCGCGGCCGAGCGCCCCTCCTCAGGATGGATATCCACCGGAATGCCACGGCCGTTGTCGGTGACCGTCACGGAGTTGTCCTGGTGGATGGTGACCTTGATCTCCGTGCAATACCCGGCCAAGGCCTCGTCGATCGAGTTGTCCACCACCTCGAAGACCATATGGTGCAGGCCGGTGCCGTCGTCCGTATCGCCGATATACATACCGGGTCGCTTGCGGACGGCTTCCAGACCTTTCAGGACCTTGATACTGTGGGAGTCGTAGCTTGTTTGTTCCGTCATAAATGGGATCTCCTGCAAGCCGCCATTATACCAGTTCCGTCACCCCGCCTTGTTTCACGTGAAACATTTTCTCGATCCGGCCATCGGTCGAATCGAGGCTGTCAGGTTCGATGGCGGTGATAAAGCCCTGGGCCCCGAGCCGCTGCAGGGCCTGCAGCAAACGCTGGCGATGCCGGCTGTCCAGTTCGGATGGCAGATCGTCGACCAGGAACAGCGCCGACTCGCCGCGGATCCGATTGAAACGCCCGGCCTGGGCCAGGCGCAGTGCCGCGACCAGGGTCTTGATCTGTCCGCGCGATGCCGTCTGTGCCGCCGGCTCACCATCCAGCTGGATATCCAGTTCAGCGCGCTGTGGACCGACCTGGGTAAATCCGCGTCTCAGTTCCACCTCTCGATGGCGGTGCAGCACCTCCGGCAGGGTCTGGCGTTCCGTCCAGCCGCGCCGATATTGGAGCCCGATACGTCCAGTGAGTTCGAGATCCTCCATGGCCTGATCAAGAAACGGCTCCAACGATGACAAATAGGCCTGTCGGGCCTCGGTCAGTTCCACAGCGGCCTGGATAAAGGTTTCTGTCCAGATCCCCAACTCGCGCGAAGCACGGCCCAGGCGCAGAAGCTGATTGCGCTGCTCCAACGCGCGGCGAAATCGCTGCCAGATCGGGTGGAAAGCCGAACTGTCGTGGAAACAACCCCAGTCCAGAAATGCCCGGCGTTCGCCCGGGCCACCCAGCACCAGGGCATCCGAACCGGGATGGACCACCAGCACGGGCAGGTGCTGGGCCAGACTGGAAACCGAAGGGGCCGGCTTACGGTCGATACGCGCCAGCAGTTGGCGTCCGCGCCGTTCGACGCCGATCGGCATATTGCGACCGTCCGCCACGATCTGCCCAGAAATACGCAACACCTCACTGCCGTGTCGGGGCAGGGCATCCAGCGTGGTCTCCCGGAAGGAGCGGGCGTGGGCGAGAAAGAAAATAGCCTCGAGAAGGCTGGTCTTGCCGGCGGCGTTGTCGCCGTAGATAAGATTCAGGCCCGGTGCGAAGCACAGCCGGGCCTGTTCGATACAGCGCAGGTTGGTGATGTTCAGTTCAGCGAGGTGCACTCACGACCTACAGACGCATGGGCATGACCACGAAGCGGGCCTCGGGGGACTTCGGGTCGTACAGCAGGGTGCTGCTGTTCGCATCCTTGAAATTGGCCTCGACCGTGTCCCCGGTAACCGTACTCAACACATCGATCAGGTAATTGACGTTGAAGCCGATCTCCAGTTCACCGCCCTGGTAATTGGCACTGAGCTCTTCTTCGGCCTCTTCCTGCTCCGGGTTGTGGGCCTGGATGCGCACGGCGTCCTTGCCCAGCATCAAACGAATGCCACGGTACTTTTCGTTGGACAGGATGGAGGCACGCGACAGGGCCTGACGCAGTACCTCGCGATCGATGCTGAGGGTCTTGTCCGTGTCCTGCGGCAACACCCGGTTGAAATCGGGGAAGCGGCCGTCGATGAGCTTGGAAGTGAAGCGCAGTCCCTGAAGTTCGATGCGAATGTGATTGGCGCCCAGCTGGATGGTGACGGGTTCATCGGTGTGGTCGAGCAGACGCTGCAATTCCATCACGCTCTTGCGGGGGATGATGACCTGCTGGGGATTGGCGATATCCAGGCCGTCACGATGCTCGCACAGGGCCAAACGGTGACCGTCCGTAGCCACCGCACGCAGAATGTCTTTGTCTGCATCGAGCAGCAGGCCGTTGAGGTAATAGCGCACGTCCTGGTTGGCCATCGCAAAGGCCGTGCGTTCGATCAGCGACTTCAACACCTGCTGGCTGACCGTGAGGCTTTGCTGGAACTTGGTGTCCTCCAGCACGGGGAACTCGCTGGCCGGCAACGTGGACAAGGTGAAGCGGCTGCGTCCGGCGCGCATCACGGCTCGGTCCTTGTCCAGCGAGAACTCGATCTGAACCTCCTCCGGCAAGGCCTTGCAGATATCCAGCAATTTGCGGGCGGGAACGGTGATCTCTCCGGGTTCATCAACAGCCAGAGGCTGCTTGGCCTGCAACTCGACCTCGAGATCCGTAGCTGTCAGCTCGAGCAGATCGTTCGTGGCGCGAATCAGCACGTTGCCCAGAGCCGCCAGGGTCTGGCGCCGTTCAACGGCACCGATGACCTGTTGCAGGGGCTTGAGAAGATCCTCGCGAGCGATGCTGAATTTCATGGTGCCAAATCCTAGTTATTAGTTTTAAGAAAGACAGTAATAATAATAAGTGCGCCGCTTTGCTGCGGATAACTTTAAATTTATCCTTAAAATTCAGCTAGTTATACCGCTATTCAGGCTGTTGGCAGTGGTCTGAACACGCGGGGAATAGCTGTGGATGAAATGTGGATGAGTGCCATGGCATTCAGATTCTGACAACAAGCCCACAAGTTATCCACAGAAGTGTACTAGCTGCTCAAGGTTCGCAACAAATTGGTGTAATCCTCGCTGACGCGCATATCGGATTCCCGCAATTCCTTGATCTTACGGCAGGCATGCAGGACCGTCGTGTGATCGCGTCCCCCGAATTCCTCGCCGATCTCCGGCAGGCTGTGGTTGGTCAGTTCCTTGGCCAGGGCCATGGCGACCTGCCGGGGGCGGGCGATGGAGCGGCTGCGCCGGCTGGACAGCAGATCGGAGACGCGGATCTTGTAGTACTCGGCCACGGTTTTTTGGATGTTGCCGATGGTGATCAGCTTGTCCTGCAGGGCCAGCAGGTCGCGCAGCGCCTCCTTGGCGAAATCCAGGGTGATCGGATGGCCGGTGAAATGGGCGTTGGCGATCACCCGGCGCAGGGCGCCCTCCAGCTCACGGATGTTGGAATGAATGCGTTTGGCGATAAAGAAGGCGACTTCGCCCGGCAATTCGATGCCGGCCTGTTCCGCCTTTTTCTGCAAAATGGCGACACGGGTTTCCAGTTCGGGAGGCTCGATGGCGACGGTCAATCCCCAGCCGAAGCGTGATTTGAGGCGTTCCTCCAGGCCGTCCACCTCCTTGGGGAAGCGGTCGCAGGTCAGGATCACCTGTTGCTGGCTTTCCAGCAGGGCGTTGAAGGTGTGGAAGAACTCCTCCTGGGAGCGCTCCTTGCCGGCGAAGAACTGGATGTCGTCGATCAGCAGGGCGTCGACCGAACGGTAATAACGTTTGAAGTCTTCGATGGCGTTGTGCTGCAGCGCCTTGATCATGTCGGCCACGAAGCGTTCGGAATGCAGATAGACGACCTTTGCATTCGGCTTCAGGGCCAGGATCATATTGCCCACCGCATGCATCAAATGGGTCTTGCCGAGGCCGACGCCGCCGTAGATGAACAGGGGGTTGTAGGCCTGCCCGACATTCTCCGCGACCTGCCGGGAGGCGGCGCGGGCCAGCTG
Source organism: Gammaproteobacteria bacterium (assembly GCA_037388465.1). NCBI lineage: Bacteria > Pseudomonadati > Pseudomonadota > Gammaproteobacteria > Gammaproteobacteria bacterium. The sequence continues at coordinate 4,505 of JARRKE010000049.1, read as the reverse complement.
ATTGGATTTGCCTTCGATGAAGTTGTCGAAGGTGAAGTTGCGGTTGAGGTTGTTGGTGAAGCGGGGAGAGCTTGCCGCGGGACGGGGTTGGGATTCGGCCACGGCATGGTTTACCGGAGCATCGGCCGCGCCGACCTCGACCCTGACCTGCAGGTCGGTATCGCCGGTGAGTTCCGCCGCGAGATTCTGGATGCGGCTGAAGATGTTCTCGTTGATCCAGTCGACGACGATGCGATTCGGTGCCAGGAGGCGGAGTTCGTGATCGCTGGCGACCGCGTGCAGCGGCCTGACCCACATGTTGATGGCCTGCTCGTCGATCTCACCTGAGAGGCGTTCCACGCACTGCTGCCAGATGAGGTTGGACATCTAAGGCGTACTCCTCCAGGAATCGACGGGCTATAAAAGGGGGAAGCAAGTCTATACCTTAGCGCGGACAGTTATCCACACCCTGTGCGGATTGACATTGCGCGCAGTTATCAGTATTTTTGCCGGCCTTTTTGAAGCGGCCCCGAGCGGGTCCCTGCGGGAGCAGCAAGCAGATGAAAAGAACGTTCCAGCCCAGCAACCTGAAGCGCAAGCGTACGCACGGCTTTCGTGCGCGTATGGCCACCCGTGGCGGCCGCAAGGTCCTGAACGCCCGTCGCGCGAAGGGTCGCGCGCGCCTCTGCCCCTGAGCCCGGCTCCCGAACGAACCGAACGGAGATTCCCCCGTCCGGCGCGGCTGCTGACATCTGCCCAGTTCGCCCGGGTGTTCTCCCGGCCTGAACGAAGCGGCGACCGCGCGTTCACCCTGCTGGCGAGAGTCAACGAGTGCGGACACGCACGGCTCGGTTTGGCGATTTCCAGAAAGTGCGCCAAACGTGCGGTGGATCGGCAGCGCCTCAAGCGCCTGATCCGTGAAAGTTTCCGACATCACCAGCACGGTTTGCCCTGCATCGACATCGTCGTGATGTGCAAACCGCCGGCGGTGGAGCTGTCGAATCACGACGTATTTGAATCGCTGGACAAGCACTGGCGAAGGCTGACACGGCAATGCGCGCCCTCCTCATCGGATTGATCCGCTTTTATCAGTACGTGATCAGCCCCCTTATCGGGCCGCGCTGTCGTTACAGCCCCACCTGTTCCAGTTACAGCATCGAAGCCCTGCAGAAACATGGCATACTGCGCGGCGGCCGTCTGGCGCTGCGCCGCATCCTGAGCTGTCACCCCTGGGGCGGCAGCGGCTACGACCCGGTCCCCGATCCCAACGAACCCAACGCGCGACACCGTCACCATGGATAACCAGCGCCCGATTCTTTATCTCGCCCTCGCCTTTTTGCTGTTCTTCATCTGGCAGACCTGGCAGACCGACCACCTGCAGAAACAGGCGCCGGCCAAGGCCAGCACCGAACAAACAACCGCGGCGCCCGCAACCCCGGCGGCGAAGCCCGGTGAGGTGCCGGGCCCTTCCACAGCCGACATGCCACCGGCTGACGAGACCACGCCGGCCAAGCCCAAGCCGGCAACGGCGAGCGTGCCGGCCGAGGGCCAGATTATCCATGTGCGTACCGACCTGCTCGATGTGGAGATCAGCACCCGGGGCGGGACGCTGATCAAGGCGCAGCTGCCGACCTACCCCGTTTCCGTCGAGCAGCCCGACGTGCCGTTCGTCGTGCTGCACGAAGCCGGCCGCGCCTATGTGGCCCAGAGCGGACTGATCAGCGACCAGGGGAAAGGCAACGGTCTGACCGTGCCGAATCATCACGCCGTGTTCCAGGCGCAAAAGCTGAACTATGAGCTGGCGCCCGGGCAGAACGAGCTGCGCGTCCCCCTGACCTGGCGTAACGCCGACGGCATGGTGGTGACCAAAACCTATATCTTTGAGCGCGACAAGTTCCTCATCAAGCTGGATACCCAGGTCCATAACGGCAGCGGCAGGACCTGGAGCGGCCGCCAGTACCGTCAGCTGCGCCACGGCGAGGTGGTGACGCACCATTCCTTCACCCAGCCGCATACCTACAGCTTCACCGGCGCGGCCTATTACGAAGACGGGCGTTACGAAAAGCTGGCCTTCGACAAGATGCAGGAGAATCCGCTGGACAAGACCCTGACCGGCGGCTGGATCGCGATGCTGCAGCACTACTTCCTGTCCGCGTGGGTTCCCGCGCAGGACGCCAAGGAAAAGTATTACACCCGCGTGCTGGGCAAAGGCGACGACGCTCAGTACATGATCGGCCTGCTCTCGCCGAGCCATACCGTGGCGCCCGGCCAGAACGCCGTCTTCAAGGCCGAGCTGTATGTCGGGCCCAAGGTCCAGAAACGGCTGGAGGCCATCGCCCCTGGCCTGGAGCTGACCAACGACTACGGCATCTTCACCTTCCTGGCCAAGCCTATCTTCTGGCTGATGGTGCATATCCATAAGATCGTGGGCAACTGGGGCTGGTCGATCATCCTGCTGACGGTGCTGATCAAGCTGGCCTTCTTCAAGCTGTCCGCCACCAGCTATCGTTCCATGGCGCGCATGCGCGCCATGCAGCCCAAGATCGCGGCCATCAAGGAGCGCCTCGGCGACGACCGCTCGGCGCTCGGCCAGGCGACCATGGAGTTGTACAAGAAGGAAAAGATCAATCCGCTGGGCGGCTGCCTGCCGATCGTGGTGCAGATCCCGGTGTTCATCGCCCTGTACTGGGTGCTGCTGGAGAGCGTCGAGCTGCGTCAGGCACCGTTCATGTTCTGGATCAACGACCTGTCGGTGAAGGACCCCTACTACGTGCTGCCCGTCATCATGGGTGTCACCATGTTCCTGCAGCAGCGGCTGAACCCGCCGCAGATCGATCCCATGCAGCAGAAGATCATGATGATCATGCCGGTGGCGTTCACCTTCTTTTTCGCCTTCTTCCCGTCGGGCCTGGTGCTTTACTGGCTGACCAACAACATCCTCTCCATCGCTCAGCAGTGGGTCATCACGCGCAAGATCGAGCGTGACATGGAGCTCAAGCGGCGCTGAACACGCCCGCGGCTGTGATGGCCGACTATCAGGAAACCATTGCCGCCATCGCCACGCCTCCCGGGCGTGGCGGTATCGGCGTGATCCGGCTCTCCGGCCCCGCCGTACCCGCGATCGCCGAAACGCTCTTCGGCCGGCTGCCCGCCGCCCGCACGGCCACGCTGACACGCGTCCGCGACGCCGCGGGCGAGACGCTGGACGAGATCGTCGCCCTGTATTTCGAGGCGCCGCGTTCCTTCACCGGTGAGCATGTGCTTGAGCTGCAGGGGCACGGCGGACCGGTGGTGCTGGACATGATCCTGGGCCGAGTGCTCGAGCTCGGCGCCCGCCTGGCCCGCCCCGGGGAATTCACCCTGCGCGCCTATCTCAACGACAAGCTCGACCTGGCTCAGGCCGAGGCGGTGGCCGACCTGATCGACAGCGGCTCGCGGGTAGCGGCGCGCAGCGCCATGCATTCCCTGCAAGGGGTGTTTTCCGAGCGCGTCGAGGCGCTGCACGAAACGCTGATCGGCTTGCGCACGCATATCGAGGCCTGCCTGGATTTCGCCGAAGAGGAAATCGATTTTCTGGCCGACGCGGCGTTGAACGCCCGCCTGCAGGACGCCGTCGGGCAGCTGGACCGGCTGCTGGCCGGCGCCCGTCAGGGACGCCTGCTGCGCGAAGGCCTGCAGGTCGTGATCCTGGGGCGGCCGAACGCGGGCAAGTCCAGCCTGTTGAATTACCTGAGCGGCCACAACAGCGCCATCGTCACCGAGATCCCGGGCACCACCCGCGACGTGCTGCGCGAACAGATCGAGATCGACGGCCTGCCGATCCACATCATCGACACCGCCGGGCTGCGCGACAGCGCGGATCCGGTGGAACAGGAAGGCATCCGCCGCGCCTGGGACGAGGTGTCACGGGCGGATCTGGTGCTGATCCTGATTGACGACGTGCAGGGCGTACAGGACATCGAACAGACGGCCGTGCAACGTGTCGAGGCGGCGGGCGTCGCCGTCCTGCAGGTGTTCAACAAGGTGGATCTGAGCAGCGGTGCGTCCGGCGAGCGGCCGGACGGTCTGGGCATCTCCGCCAGAACCGGCATCGGCATGCCGGCCCTGTATCAGCGTATCAAGGCGCTGGCGCACTACGGCGGCGGGGAGGAAGGGCTGTTCATCGCCCGGCGCAGGCACCTCGACGCCCTGCAACAGACCGGCCGTCACCTGCAGGCCGCCGTGCCGCTGCTGCAGCAAGGCAGCGGGGAACTGGCCGCGGAGGAACTGAGGCTTGCGCACGAGGCGCTGGGCGAGATCACCGGCCGATTCAGCGCCGACGACCTGCTCGGGCGGATCTTTTCGACCTTTTGCATCGGCAAGTAGCGGCTTGGTGGCAAATCCGGCGGCGGCGTAAAATGCGATACCCGCGTATTCAGGTGTAGACAAAGTGCAGTACCCGACAGATTTCGATGTCATCGTCATAGGTGGCGGCCACGCCGGTACGGAAGCGGCACTGGCGGCCGCCCGCCTCGGTGTGCGCACGC
>JARRKE010000048.1 GCA_037388465.1 Gammaproteobacteria bacterium | reverse complement strand
TGGTTCTGATCACGGCGGCATTGCTGGGGCTGGGGCTGGTGATGGTGACCTCCGCCTCCATCGACATTGCCGACCGCCAGTTGGGCAATCCGTTTTACTACACGGAGCGTCAATTGGCCTTTATTGTGCTCGGTCTGGCGACGGCGTTCCTGGTGTCCAAAATCCGCTTGAAGAATTGGGAAGTGGCAGGCATGGGGCTGCTGGTGTTCACCTTCTTCCTGCTCGCGCTGGTGCTGGTGCCAGGGTTGGGCCGAACGGTGAACGGCAGTACCCGCTGGCTGTCGCTGGGACTGGTCAACCTGCAGGTGTCGGAACTGGCCCGGCTGATGATGACGATTTACCTCGCCGGCTATCTGGTGCGGCGCGGGCATGAGGTACGCGCCAGTTTCAAGGGCTTCATCAAGCCGGTGATGCTGCTGGCCTTTGCCGCGCTGCTGCTGCTCATGGAGCCGGATTTCGGCGGGGCCGTGGTGCTGCTCGCGATCGGTTTCGGCATGCTTTATCTGGGCGGTGTGCGCCTGGGGCAGTTCGGGCTGCTCATCCTGCTGGCGGCCGGCGCGATGGCACTGCTGGCGATTTCGTCACCCTATCGCCTGCAGCGTCTGACGACCTTTCTCAATCCCTGGGCGGATCCCTTCAACAGCGGCTTCCAGTTGACCCAGTCGCTGATCGCGATCGGCAGCGGTGCCTGGAGCGGCGCCGGTCTGGGCGACAGCATCCAGAAACTGTTTTATCTGCCCGAGGCGCACAACGACTTTCTGTTCGCGGTGCTGGCCGAGGAACTCGGCCTGATCGGCGTGGTGACCGTCATCGCGCTGTACGCCGGGCTGGTCTGGCGCGCCTTTTCGATCGGCGCCATGGCCTCGCGCGCCGGCAGTGTCTTCGGTTCGTCGCTGGCCTACGGCATCGGCATCTGGCTGGGGCTGCAGGCCTTCGTGAACATGGGCGTGAACATGGGGCTGCTGCCGACCAAGGGCCTGACCCTGCCCCTGATGAGCGCCGGCGGCAGCAGCATGATCGTGATGCTGGCCGCCATCGGTTTTCTGCAGCGGGTTTACCGCGAATCGCAGGAGGGCTTCCAGGAACAATTCGGCGTGGTCGCCGCGGTGCAGGGGCTGCTGTCCCAGCGCAAGAAGGGCAACGTACGGGTGGTGCGCCGCCCCAAGGAGACGCGCCATGCCGCGTGAGCCGCGTCCCGTGCTGATCGCCGCCGGCGGTACCGGCGGACATGTCTATCCCGGTCTGGCCGTGGCCGCTGCGCTGCGTTCGCACGACGTGCCGGTGGTATGGATGGGCACCCGCAAGGGACTGGAGGCGCGCGTGGTGCCGGCGGCCGGCATACCCATTGCCTGGCTGTCGGTGACCGGCTTGCGCGGCAAGGGAATCGCGACCCGCTTGCTGGCGCCGTTCCGGCTGCTGCGCGCCCTGACGCAGGCGCTGGCCGTGATGTTGCGCCATCGCCCCTGCGCCGTGCTGGGGATGGGCGGCTTCGTGGCCGGGCCCGCCGGCCTGATGGCGGTGCTGACCGGGCGGCCGCTGCTGATCCACGAACAGAATGCGGTTGCCGGCCTGACCAACCGCGTGCTGGCGCGCATCGCGCGCCGGGTGTTTACCGGGTTTCCGAACGCACTGCCCGGCGAAGAGATGGTGGGTAATCCGGTGCGGGTGGATATTGCCGCCCTGCCGCATCCCGAAGCGCGTTTTGCCGGGCGCACGGGCGCACTGCGTCTGCTCGTCGTCGGCGGCAGCCTGGGGGCAAAGGCGTTGAACGAGACCGTTCCCGCGGCACTGGCCGAAACGGCGCGACAGGGTGGCGGGTTCATCGTCCGCCATCAGGCGGGGAAGCATGATCTGGCGCCCATCCGTGCAGCTTACGAAGCGGCGGGTGTGCAGGGCGAGGTGAGCGAATACATCGAAGACATGGCCGAGGCCTATGGCTGGGCTGACGTGGTGATCTGCCGCGCCGGCGCCCTGACCCTGGCCGAGTTGTGCGCCGCTGGGCTCGGCTCGGTGCTGGTGCCGTATCCCTATGCGGTGGACGACCACCAGACGGTGAATGCACGCCACCTCGTGTCCGCGGGTGCCGCCGTACTGATGCCGCAGACGGCGCTTTCCCCATCCGCGTTGGGCGCGGCACTGATGGATCTGTCGGACCGCGAGCGCCTGTCGAAGATGGCCGCCGCCGCACGCGGACTGGCGCATACCGATGCCGCCGAAAAGGTGGCATCGGCCTGTCTGGAATTCTGTAGGAGAGTGGCATGAGCATGGCGAGCAACAGCATGGCGCGCCGGCGGATGCGCCGGGTGCACTTCGTCGGGATCGGCGGCTCCGGCATGGGCGGCATCGCCGAGGTGCTGGTCAACCTCGGCTATGCCGTGACCGGTTCGGACCTGGCCGAGAACGCGGTGACCCGTCGCCTGCGCGATCTCGGGGTACGCGTGTTTCTGGGCCATGATGCCGCGCACATCGAGGATGCGGACGTGGTGGTGGTGTCCTCGGCGGTCAAGTCGGACAATCCCGAGGTCGAGGCGGCGCGTGCGCGCCGGACCCCGGTGGTGCCGCGGGCGGAGATGCTGGCCGAGATCATGCGGTTTCGCACCGGCATCGCCGTGGCCGGCACCCACGGCAAGACCACCACGACCAGCCTGGTCGCGAGCCTGCTGGCCGAAGGCGGGCTGGACCCGACCTTCGTCATCGGCGGCCGGCTCAACAGCACGGCCAGCCATTCGCGTTTGGGCGGCGGCGAATACCTGGTGGCCGAGGCCGACGAAAGCGACGCCTCGTTCCTGTATCTGCAACCGATGATCGCGGTGGTCACCAACATCGACGCCGATCATTTGTCGACCTACGGCGGCGACTATGCGCGCCTGCGCGCCGCCTTTGTGGAGTTTCTGCATCACCTGCCGTTCTACGGGCTGGCGGTGCTGTGCGTGGACGATCCGGGCGTGCGGGAGATCCTGTCCGAGATCACCCGCCCCGTGCTGCGCTATGGCACCGACGAATCGGCCGACGTGCGCGCCAGCAACATTCGTTACGAGACGGTGCGCAGCCATTTCGAGGTGAAACTGCCGGAGCGGGACGCACTGCTGCCGGTCACCCTCAACCTGCCGGGGCGGCACAACGTCCTCAACGCCCTGGCGGCGATTACGGTTGCGCACGAGCTGGGCCTGAACGATGCGGCCATTCAGCGCGGGCTGGAGCAGTTCCAGGGCATCGGACGGCGCTTCCAGCTGTATGGCGAAGTACAGACAGCGGCCGGGCCGGTGCTGCTGGTGGACGATTACGGTCATCACCCCACCGAGATCGAGGCGACCATCCAGGCCGTGCGCAGCGCCTGGCCGGAGCGGCGTCTGGTGGTGGCCTTCCAGCCCCATCGCTACAGCCGCACGCGGGATCTGTTCGAGGACTTTTCCGCGGTGCTGAGCGAGGTCGATGCGCTCGTGCTGCTGGAGGTGTATGCCGCCTCCGAGGACCCTATCCCCGGCGCCGACGGTCGTTCGCTGGCACGCGCCATCCGTGCGCGCGGCAAGGTCGATCCGGTCTTCGTCGAAGACATTGCTTCCCTGCCGGAAGTGCTGGCCAACGTGTTGCGGGCCGACGATGTGCTGCTCACGCTGGGCGCGGGCAGCATTGGCGCGATGGCGGCCAGCCTGCCCGAACGTCTCAAGGAGGCCGCTGAATGATGGCCGCCCGGCAGACCAGCACCCCTTTGCGCGGCACGCTGCGGTCCGATGCGCCGCTGGCGAAACTGACCACGTGGCGTGTGGGCGGCCCGGCCGATCTCCTGTTCAAGCCGGCCGATCTGGCCGATCTGCAGGCGTTTCTCGCCGACCTCGACGAGGCCATGCCGCTGACCTGGCTTGGCCTGGGCAGCAACGTGCTGATCCGCGACGGCGGTATCCGCGGTGCGGTGCTGTTGATTCACGGGGCATTGGAGCGGCTCGAACAGGTCGGCGAGCGGCGTATCCGCGCCGAGGCGGGTCTGCCCTGTGCCAAGGTGGCGCGCTTCGCCGCCCGCCAGGGGCTCACCGGCGCTGAATTCCTGGCCGGGATACCCGGCACCATGGGCGGCGCACTGGCCATGAATGCCGGCGCCTTCGGTACCGAGACCTGGAGTCGGGTGGTGGCGGTCGAGACGCTGGATCGATTCGGCAGGCTGCATCGGCGCACGCCGGAAGAATTCGAAATCGGTTATCGGCACGTGGCGTCCGCGCGCGAAGAATGGTTCGTGGCCTGCGAACTGGAGCTGGCCCATGGCGATGCGGAAGCCTCGCTGGGACAGATTCGCGAACTGCTCGCCCGGCGCGGTGCCACCCAGCCGACCGGCGTGGCGACCTGCGGTTCGGTGTTCCGCAACCCACCGGGCGATTACGCCGGGCGCCTGATCGAGGCCTGTGGCCTGAAAGGTTACTGCATCGGCGGAGCCTGCGTGTCCGACAAGCACGGCAATTTCATTCTGAATACCGGCGACGCCACGGCGGCCGACCTCGAACGCCTGATCCTGCATGTGCAGGCCACGGTCGAGGCGCAGACAGGCATTCGCCTGGAGCCCGAGGTGCGCATTCTCGGCGAGGCGAACAAGGAGGTGTCGTCATGACCGCCATCGATCCCAAGCGCTTCGGCCGGGTGGCCGTGCTGATGGGCGGCTGGTCCGCAGAGCGCGAGGTCTCGTTGATGAGCGGTGCGGCGGTGACGGCCGCGCTGCGTGCGGGTGGCGTGGACGCCGTGGCCGTGGATCTGAAACTCGAAACGGTGATCGAACAGCTCGCCGAAGGCGGCTTCGACCGTTGCTTCGTCGTCGTGCACGGAACCGGAGGCGAGGACGGCACGCTGCAGGGCGTGCTCGAAGTGCTGGGTTTGCCGTACACAGGCAGCGACGTGCTCGGCTCGGCGCTGGGCATGGACAAATGGCGCTGCAAACTGCTGTGGGAGTCTCTGGGCCTGCCGGTCGTGCCCGGCGAGGTGCTGACCGCGGGCAGCGACTTTTCTTCAGTGGCGCAGCGACTCGGTCTGCCGCTGTTCGTGAAGCCTTCGGAGGAAGGTTCGAGCGTCGGGGTGAGCAAGGTGAAGCGCGCCGAGGACCTGCCCGCCGCCTATGCCGCTGCTGCTGCATGCCACGGCAGGGTGCTGGCCGAACGCGACATGGCCGGCGGGGATTACACGGTTGCCGTGCTGGGCGACGAGGCGCTGCCCGCGATCCGCATCGTGCCGGCCGTCGAGTTCTACGACTACGCGGCGAAGTACAGCCGGGACGACACGCGCTATCTCTGCCCCTGCGGCCTGCCCGAGGAAGCCGAGCGGCGGCTGCGCGAGATGGCGTTGCAGGCCTACGCCGCGACGGGCGGACAGGGCTGGGGGCGTGTCGATTTCCTGCTGGATGCGGACGGCAAGCCGTATCTGGCGGAGGTGAATACGGTGCCCGGTATGACCGCTCACAGCCTAGTGCCGATGGCGGCGCGGGCGGCGGGTATGGATATGACACAACTGGTGATGCGCATTCTGAGCGACACCCTCGACCGGGAGGCGGGATGACATCGTGTCCATGGCCAGACGAACCAAGGCCGGTGATGAGCCGCGCAGGCCTGCCCTCCGGAGCTGGCTGCGCAGTGCGGGAGGTGCGCTGGTGCTGATCGTGCTCGCCGTCGGCCTTGTATTTCTGGTGCGCTGGCTGCAGGCGCCGGGCACGCTGCCGATTCGCACGGTGCGTGTCGAAGGCGGCTTCCGGCATCTCGACCCGGAACGCCTGAAGCAGCTGGCGCTGCCGTGGGTGCGCGGCGGGTTTTTCAATGTCCGCCTGCATGCGCTGGAAAAGTCGCTGAACGAGCTGCCCTGGGTGAAGTCGGTCAGCATCCGCCGCCGCTGGCCCGATACCGTCATCATCCAGGTGCAGGAACAGCAGCCGATCGCGCAGTGGGGTGATGACGGCTTGTTGAACGCTCAAGGCCAGGTATTTCGTCCGGCACCCGACACTTTTCCCAAAGGGCTGCCACGCCTGTCAGGCCCCGAGGGCAGCGAGCGGCAATTGGTGGAGCATTTCATCGCCGCCGACCATCTGTTGCAGCCGGTGGGGTTGCAGCCGGTGGGGTTGCAGGAGGATGCACGCCGGGCCTGGGACCTGCGGTTGGCCAGCGGCATTCGGATTGCCGTGGGGCGGGATGGTTTTGATGCGCGACTGGCACAGCTGGCGGAGATCTTTCCCGCCGTGCTGAAGTCGCGCAAGGACGAGATCGCGTCCATCGACTTGAGATACACCAACGGGCTGGCCGTCGGCTGGAAGACGGATGCGGCACAGGCCGGCCCGACAAAGGAAATGAAAAGGGGACGTTGAAGATGTCCAAGAAATCCGACAAAGGCCTGCTGGTCGGGCTCGATATCGGCACCTCCAAGGTGGTCGCCATCGTCGGCGAGCAGAACGACGAGGGGCGCATCGAGATCATCGGTCTCGGTTCGCATCCTTCTCGCGGGCTGAAGAAGGGGGTGGTCGTGAATATCGAGTCCACTGTGCAATCCATCAAGCGCGCAGTGGAGGAGGCCGAGCTGATGGCGGGCTGTCAGATTCATTCGGTAATCGCGGGTATCGCCGGCAGCCACGTCAAGAGCATCAATTCGCACGGCATCGTCGCGATCAAGGACCGCGAGGTGATGTCCGGCGACGTGGAGCGTGTGATCGACGCGGCCAAGGCGGTCGCCATCCCGGCCGATCAGCAGCTGCTGCACGTGCTGCCTCAGGAGTACGTGATCGACGACCAGGAAGGTATCCACGAGCCAGTCGGCATGTCGGGCGTGCGGCTGGAGGCCAAGGTACATATCGTCACCGGCGCCGGCAGCGCGGTGCAGAACATCATCAAGTGCGTGCGGCGTTGTGGCCTGGAGGCGGACGACGTGGTGCTGGAGCAACTGGCCTCCAGCTACGCGGTGCTCAACGAGGACGAAAAGGATCTGGGCGTGTGTCTGGTGGACATCGGCGGCGGTACCACCGACGTGGCGGTGTTCGCCGAGGGCGCCATCCGCCATACCTCGGTGATTCCGATCGCGGGCGATCAGGTGACCAACGACATCGCCATTGCGTTGCGTACGCCGACCCAGTACGCCGAGGAGCTCAAGCTCAAGTACGCCTGCGCGTTGAAGCAGCTGGCGAATCCGGAGGAGAGCATCGAGGTGCCGAGCGTCGGCGACCGCCCCCCGCGCCGCTTGTCCCGCCAGACGCTGGCGGACGTGGTGGAGCCCAGGTACGAGGAGATCTTCGATCTGGTCAAGAACGATTTACGGCGTAGCGGCTTCGAGGATTTGATCGCGGCCGGCGTGGTGCTGACCGGCGGTGCCTCCAAGATGATGGGGGCGGTCGATCTCGCCGAAGAGGTATTTCATATGCCGGTGCGGCTGGGTATGCCCCAGCAGGTTTCCGGCCTGGTCGACGTGGTGCGCAACCCGATTTACGCGACCGGCGTCGGCCTGCTGGCGTACGGCATGCAGCATCGCGACAGGCCGGCGGATTTTCAGGGTGGAGTCGGGATGAAGGGTGTTCTGAAACGGATGCGCGACTGGTTTCAGGGCAATTTCTGAGTGGCGGCGTCATAAGGGGCGCCATGAATTCTAGGTTCACACATGTGAACGAGGAGGTGTGTGATGTTCGAACTGATGGATAGCTACGCACAGAATGCGGTCATCAAGGTGATCGGTATCGGCGGTGGCGGCGGCAATGCCGTTCAGCACATGGTCGAGGCCGGCATCGAAGGGGTCGATTTCATTTGTGCCAACACGGATGCTCAGGTGCTCCACAAGAGCAAGGCCAAGACGACCCTGCAACTGGGCACAAACATAACCAAGGGCCTGGGCGCAGGTGCCGACCCCGGCATCGGTCGGGAGGCCGCGCTGGAAGACCGGGACCGCATCCAGGAAGTGCTCGAAGGGGCGGACATGGTGTTCATCACCGCGGGCATGGGCGGCGGAACCGGAACCGGCGGTGCGCCGGTCGTGGCGCAGCTGGCCAAGGAAATGGGCATCCTGACCGTGGCGGTCGTGACCAAGCCGTTTCCGTTCGAGGGCGGCAAGCGCAACGACATCGCCAAGCAGGGCACCGACGAACTGAGCCGCTACGTGGATTCGCTGATTACGATTCCCAACGAGAAGCTGCTCAGCGTGCTCGGCAAGAACGTCGGCCTGCTGCAGGCCTTTGCCGAGGCGAACAACGTGCTGCTCGGTGCGGTGCAGGGCATTGCGGAGCTGATCACCCGGCCGGGTCTGATCAACGTCGACTTCGCCGACGTGCGGACCGTGATGTCGGAAATGGGCATGGCCATGATGGGTACCGGCAAGGCCACCGGCGAAGCCCGCGCCAGCGACGCCGCCGAGCGTGCCATCAGCAGTCCGTTGCTGGAGGATGTGAACATTAATGGTGCACAGGGTCTGCTGGTGAACGTTACGGCCGGTATGGATCTCTCCATTGGCGAGTTCGAGGAGGTGGGCGAAATGGTGCGTGCCTGCGCTTCCGAAAATGCCACCGTGGTCGTGGGTACGGTGATCGATCCGGAGATGCAGGACGAGCTGCGCGTGACCTTGGTGGCGACGGGCATCGGTGGCGCGGCCAGGGCCCCGCTGGCTGAAGCTCCGGCGGTCAAGTTGGTCGAGAAGACGCCGAATGGCGAGGTGAACTACCACGAGCTGGATCGCCCCACCTACCAGCGCAGGCAGGCGTCGGGCAAGGGGCCCTATGCGCCGAACGGTGAGTTCGATACGGAGTATCTGGACATCCCGGCATTTCTGAGAAAACAGGCCGATTGAGTGCGTGGTTCTGGAAACTGCACAAAAAAGATGCATAATGTGGCCGCTGTGCCATAATGGCGCGCCCAAAAGGCGGCTATTTCCGGGGTTTTTTGGAGTATTGAATGGCCTGGAAATTGCTTGTTTCGAGTGGGGCAACGCCGCCATGCGGCTAACAACGGCCTACAGAGCCGGTGGGAATTGAATGTGATCCGACAAAGAACGCTGAAGAACACCATCCGCGCCACCGGCGTCGGCCTGCATACGGGGGAGAAGATCTTCCTGACGCTGCGACCGGCCCCTGTCGACACCGGTGTGATCTTCCGCCGGGTGGATCTTCCCGAACCTGTCGAGATCAAGGCGCGGCCTGAAAATGTCGGTGACACGCGGCTTTCGACCACCCTGGTGCAGGGCGATGTTCGCGTTTCCACGGTCGAACACCTCCTCTCCGCTCTGGCAGGGCTTGGCATCGACAACATCTATGTGGACCTGAGCGCCCCCGAGGTGCCGATCATGGACGGCAGTGCCGGCCCGTTCGTATTCCTTGTCCAATCCGCCGGCATCGAAGAGCAGTCCGCGCCCAAGCGATTCATTCGCATCAAACGCAGCGTGCAGGTCGATCAGGGCGACAAATGGGTGCGTTTCGAGCCTTTTGACGGTTTCAAGGTCGGTTTTACCATCGAGTTCGATCACCCCATCTTCCGCGAGCATCAGCAGTTCGCGGAACTCGATTTTTCGACCACCTCCTTCGTCAAGGAGGTCAGCCGTGCCAGGACCTTCGGGTTCATGCGCGATATCGAGGCCATGCGCGAGCGCAGTCTGGCCCTCGGCGCCAGCCTGGACAACGCCATCGCGCTGGACGATTACCGGATTCTGAATGAAGACGGACTTCGCTACGAAAACGAATTCGTCAAACACAAGATTCTCGACGCGATCGGGGATCTTTACCTGCTGGGGCACAGTCTGATCGGCAGTTTCCTGGGCAACAAGTCCGGGCATGCCCTCAACAATCAGCTCCTGCGCAAGCTGCTCGCCGAAGAAGATGCCTGGGAAATGGTGACCTTCGAGGACGGTGAGGCGGCGCCAATCTCTTACGTGCAAAGCATCGCCTTGGCCTGAGTCCGGCGCGGGATCAGCGTCCCGGACCGTGGGCGCGCGATGCCAGACGCAGAAGGGCGGCCTTGAGATCCGGGTCGTCCTGCTCGGCGGCACAGGCTGTGATGAGTTCGGCGCTGCGCGCGGAAAGTGGCGGCCGGCGTTTGGGCTGCGTGCGGGCAGCGGCATCCGATATTTGGGCCGGCAGGACGCGAACCCGCAGCTTGCGCAGTCCCAGGCTGTGTTCGCTGTTGAGCACTTTGAGGATTTCGTGCTGCTGGTAGCGCAGTTGGGTGGCCCAGGCAGCACTGTCCGCACCGAGTATGAGCTGGGATTCCTGAATGCTCAGGATCCGGCAATGGGCGGCCAGGGTGCGGCCCAGATAGGCGTGCAGGGTGAAGTCGAGCAGGGACAATGTCTCGATGCGGTGACGCAGGTGAGGCGGCAGAAGTTCCTTGATCGGCTTCATTTTGCTGACGGACGGTAGTTGGTGGGCTTTTCAGGCCACATGAAGATCAATTAATATCCGGTTGAATCCAGGGGCTTTTTGACGGCATGCATATCATCTTCTTCCCGAAGGAAGGCATGACGCCGCACGCAGTGCGACTCTCGCACTGGTGGCATTTTATGCTGCCGGGGGCGCTGTTGCTCGTTTTTTCCGTGCTTTTGGCTGGCGCGGGCTACCTCGTGGGCGTGTCGCGAGCACCGGATACCCGTCTCGCCAGGCTGCAGTCGGATCTTGCCGCACAGCAGCGCGCCATTGAAACCACCAAGCGTACGGCCCAGGCCGACATCGATGCACTGACCGAAAAGCTGGCGCTGCTGCAGGCCCATGTGGTCCGGGTGGATGCCCTCGGTGGCAAGCTGGTCAAGATGGCCGGCATCGATCCCAAGGAGTTCGATTTCAGCCACGAGCCAGGGATTGGCGGTCCCGACGGCGAGGATGTCGGGCAGGCACCCGGCATTCCCACGCTGTCCCAGGCGATCGATTCCCTGACCCGGGAGATCGAGAACCGGGAGCAGCAGCTCAAGGTGCTCGATCATGTGTTGCTTACCCGCAACTTGCGCCAGGAAACGACCCCCTCCGGGCGTCCTATCAACCACGGCTGGATTTCTTCCTATTTCGGAATGCGTTCCGATCCCTTTACCGGCCGCCCTGAGTTTCACGAGGGCATCGACTTCGCCGGCAAGATGGACACCAAGATCCACGCCGTAGCCAGCGGTGTGGTGACCTGGGCGGGCAAGCGCTGGGGCTATGGCAACCTCGTCGAGCTGAATCACGGCAATGGCTATGTGACCCGCTACGGGCATTGCGACAAGGTGCTTGTACACGTGGGTGAGCCGGTCAAGAAAGGCCAGGTGATCGCGCTCATGGGCAGCACCGGCCGTTCCACCGGCCCGCACGTGCATTTCGAGGTCATCAAAAACGGCCGCAAGATCAATCCCATCGCGTTCATCCAGTCTTCCTCGCGGTTGGCCTCGCGCTGACCCGTTGCAGCCGGAACGTCTCGTCCGGTTGCTGGTCTTAAAACCGTCATGAAACCGCATCGCCCCTGGGAGTGCGATGCGGTATCATGTCCTGCTGTAGTCTGAAACCATCCATTCAATCCACATGCACCGGTTTTCCACATGGTGAGTCTCGCCAAGAAGATTTTTGGCAGCCGCAACGAGCGGTTGGTCAAGCGATATTTCAAAACCGTCAAGCGCATCAACGCCATGGAGCCGGAATTCGAGGCCCTCAGCGACGCGCAATTGCAGGCCAAGACATCGGAGTTCCGCGAGCGCCTCGACAAAGGCGAGACCCTGGACGATCTCCTGCCCGAGGCCTTTGCGACGGTTCGCGAGGCGGGCCGGCGGGTGCTCGGGATGCGCCATTTCGACGTGCAGCTGATCGGCGGTATGGTCCTGCACGAGGGCAAGATTTCCGAGATGCGCACCGGTGAAGGTAAGACGCTGGTGGCGACCCTGCCGGTGTATCTCAACGCCTTGAGTGGCAAGGGCGTGCATGTCGTGACGGTCAACGATTACCTGGCGCGGCGCGATTCGGACTGGATGGGGCGCCTGTATGGGTTTCTGGGGATGCGTACGGGCGTGATCGTGAACGGCCTCATGCCCGAAGAACGGCGCGAGGCCTATGCCGCCGATATCACCTACGGCACGAACAATGAATTCGGCTTTGATTATCTGCGCGACAACATGTCCTTCCGCGCGGACGAACGGGTGCAGCGCAAGCTCAATTACGCGCTGGTGGACGAGGTCGATTCGATCCTGATCGATGAGGCCCGTACGCCGTTGATCATCTCCGGACCGACGGAAGAAAACTCCGAGCTGTACGTCAAGATCAACAAGCTCATTCCGCGTCTCAGTCGCCAGGAAGAGGAGGATGGTCCGGGCGATTATTCGGTGGACGAGAAGGCCAAGCAGGTCTACCTCACCGAGGACGGGCATCAGCATACCGAGGATTTGCTGCACGAGGCCGGCCTGCTGGAGCAGGAGCGCGGTCTGTACGACGCGAGCAGTATCGGCCTGCTGCACCATTTGAATGCCGCACTGAGAGCGCATGCCCTTTATCAGCGCGATGTGGACTACATCGTCCAGAACGGCGAGGTCGTGATCGTGGACGAGTTCACCGGGCGCACCATGCCGGGACGGCGCTGGTCTGAAGGCCTGCATCAGGCTGTCGAGGCGAAGGAGGGCGTTCGCATTCAGAACGAGAACCAGACCCTGGCCTCGATCACCTTCCAGAACTATTTCCGTCTGTACGACAAGCTTTCCGGCATGACGGGTACGGCGGATACCGAGGCCTACGAATTCCAGCAGATCTACGGCCTGGAAGTGGTGGTCATCCCCACCAACAAGCCGATGGTGCGCAATGATTTCGAGGACCTGATTTACCTGACGCAGGGCGAAAAATTCGAGTCCATTATCGAGGATATTCAGCACTGCGTTGCCGAGAGGCGCCCGATTCTGGTGGGTACCGCGTCCATCGAAACCTCCGAGATCATATCGGGGCTGCTGAATAAGCAGGGTATTCCGCACCAGGTGTTGAATGCCAAGCAACACGAGCGCGAGGCGCATGTCGTCGCGCAGGCTGGCCAACCGGGGACCGTGACCATCGCGACCAACATGGCCGGCCGCGGTACGGACATCGTGCTGGGTGGCAGCCTGGAGGCCGATATCGAGGCGCTGGGCGAGGAGGCGACACCGGAACAGATCGCGCAGGCCGAACGGGAGTGGCAGGCCCGCCATGAGGCGGTGATTACCGCCGGTGGACTGCACATCATCGGTACCGAACGGCACGAATCACGGCGTATCGACAATCAGCTGCGTGGCCGTGCGGGCCGCCAGGGCGATCACGGCTCCAGCCGTTTCTATCTCTCCCTGGAAGACAATCTGATGCGTATTTTCGCGTCGGACCGCGTCAAGGGATTGATGCAGCGGTTGGGTATGCAGCGCGGCGAGGCGATCGAGAATAAATGGGTAACCCGTGCGATCGAGAACGCCCAGCGCAAGGTCGAGGCCTACAACTTCGATATCCGCAAAAACCTGCTGGAATACGACGACGTCGCCAACGACCAGCGGCGGGTCATTTACGAACAGCGCAACGAGCTGCTGGAGCAGGAAGATATTGCCGAGACGATTGCGGCGATCCGCTCCGATGTGCTGACGGGGGTGATCGACGAATTCGTGCCGCCCGGCAGTCTGGACGAACAATGGGATATTCCCGCGCTGACGGATGCCCTGGAGCGCGAGTTCGGGCTGTCGCTGGATCTGGCGGATTGGCTGGAAAAGGACGATCACCTCGATGAAGAGGGTCTGCGCGAGCGCATTCAGGCCGAATTCGACAAACTGGTCGCCGAACGCGAGGCTCAGCTCGGGCCGGAGATCATGCGCCGCATCGAGCAGGACGTCATGCTCCAGGTGCTGGACAGTCACTGGAAGGAACACCTGGCGGCGATGGACCATTTGCGCCAGGGCATCGGTTTGCGCGGTTACGCCCAGGTCGATCCCAAGCGAGAGTACAAGCGTGAAGCCTTCTTGATGTTCGAGGAGATGCTGAACCGCATCAAGCATGACGTGGTGAGCCTGCTGATGCATATTCAGGTGCGTTCCGAGGACGATCTGAGTTTCATGGAGGCACAAAGCCGTGCCCAGCCGCAGATGCAATTTGCGCATCCCGAAGCCTCCAGCGCCTATGGGGCGGGCGAGCCGGAACCCGTGCCGCCGGGCATGATGCCCGAGCCCGAGGACGCCGCGGCACCACAGCCATTCCGGCGTGAAGCGCCCAAGATCGGACGCAATGATCCCTGCTGGTGCGGTTCGGGCAAGAAGTTCAAGCACTGTCACGGCCGTTTGGCATAAATCATGGCCGTCGGGTTGCAGGCACCGTCCGTGCTCGAAGCCGTGCCGGGGGTGAGGGTCGCGGCGACTGCGGCAGGCATCCGCTATCGGGACCGCGATGACCTGGTCCTGATCGAACTCGCTGAGGGCGGTACCACCGCCGGCGTGTTTACCCGGAACGCCTTTTGTGCCGCCCCGGTAACGATCGCCAAGGCACATCTGGCGGCGGCTTCCCCCCGTTACCTGTTGATCAATGCAGGCAATGCCAATGCCGGTACAGGCCAGTCCGGTTTGGATGCCGCCCGCCTGACCTGTGAAGCGGTGTCGCGGGTCACCGGATGTGCGCCGGAAACCGTTTTACCTTTTTCCACCGGCGTCATCGGCGAGCTGCTGCCGGCGGAACGAATCGTTCCCCATCTTCCTGCACTGCATGAGGCGCTGGTCGAGGATGGCTGGCTGCAGGCCGCCCGGGCCATCATGACCACCGATACCCTCCCCAAAGGGGTCTCCCGCAAGGTGGAGATCGGCGGCCAGACGGTCACATTGACCGGGATCGCAAAGG
>JARRKE010000047.1 GCA_037388465.1 Gammaproteobacteria bacterium | reverse complement strand
AAACTTCTCCGACATCACCCGCGTGATCGCCGCCGTCAGCGTCGTCTTGCCGTGGTCAACGTGGCCTATCGTGCCTACGTTTACGTGCGGCTTCTTACGTTCGAATTTTTCCTTGGACACGCCTGATTACCTCAATCTCTCTAAATTAAGTGTTCGTTAGGAAGCCTTCTTGATCACGGCGTCGGCCACGCTGGAGGGCGCCTCGGCATACTTGCCGAACTCCATGGAATACGTGGCGCGACCCTGCGTCGCAGAACGCAGATCCGTCGCATAGCCGAACATCTCGGCCAGCGGCACCTCGGCGCGAATCACCTTGCCGGAGGGGGAATCCTCCATGCCCTGCACCAGGCCGCGGCGGCGGTTCAGATCGCCCATCACGTCACCCATGTACTCTTCGGGCGTCACGACCTCGACCTTCATGACCGGCTCAAGCAGGACCGGATCGGCCTTGAGCGCACCTTCCTTAATCGCCATAGAACCGGCGATCTTGAAGGCCATTTCGGACGAGTCGACGTCGTGGTACGAACCGTCGTACAGGGTGGCCTTCACGTCGATCATCGGGAAGCCGGCGAGCACACCGTTCTCCAGCTGCTCTTCGACGCCCTTGCCGACCGCGGGGATGTATTCCCTGGGCACCACACCGCCGACGATGGCGTTTTCGAACTGGAAGCCCTCGCCACGCTCAAGCGGCTCGAGGCGCAGCCAGACATGGCCGTACTGACCGCGACCGCCGGACTGGCGCACGAACTTGCCTTCCTGCTCTACCGTCTTGCGGATCGCTTCGCGGTAGGCCACCTGCGGGGCACCCACGTTGGCTTCGACCTTGAACTCGCGCTTCATGCGGTCGACGATGATCTCCAGGTGCAGTTCGCCCATACCGGAAATAATCGTCTGGCCGGACTCCTCGTCGGTGTGCACGCGGAACGAGGGGTCTTCCTGCGCCAGCTTCTGCAGGGCGATGCCCATCTTCTCCTGGTCACCCTTGGTCTTGGGCTCCACCGCGACGGAGATCACCGGCTCGGGGAACTCCATGCGCTCCAGGGTGATGACGTTGTTCAGGTCGCACAGGGTGTCGCCCGTGGTCACGTCCTTCAGACCGACCGCAGCCGCGATATCACCGGCGCGCACCTCCTTGAGCTCCTCACGGGAGTTGGCGTGCATCTGCAGGATACGGCCGACGCGCTCCTTCTTGCCCTTGACCGGGTTGTAGACGGTGTCGCCGGACGAGATGACGCCGGAGTAGACACGGAAGAAGGTCAGGCTGCCGACATAGGGGTCGGTCGCGATCTTGAACGCCAGCGCGGCAAAAGGCTCGTCGTCGCTGGAGTGGCGCTCGGCAACGGTCTCGTCCGCATCATCCAGATGGCCCTTGATGGCCAGCACGTCGACCGGCGACGGCATGAAATAGATGATCGAGTCCAGCATGGCCTGGACGCCCTTGTTCTTGAAGGCGGAGCCGCACATCGCCGGCACAACCTCGTTGGCCAGGGTACGGGTACGCAGACCCTCGCGGATCTCTTCCTCGCTCAGGTCGCCTTCCTCGAGGTACTTCTCCATCAACTCTTCGGAGGCCTCGGCGACAGCCTCAAGCATGGTCTCACGCCAGGTCTGGCATTCATCGGCCATCTCGGCGGGAATGTCCTTGGCCTCATAGGTCATGCCCATGTCGGCCTCGTTCCAGTAGATCGCCTTCATGCGAATCAGGTCGACCACGCCCTGGAAATTGTCTTCGGCGCCGATCGGCAACTGGATCGGCACCGGGTTGGCACCCAGGCGGGTCTTGATCTGATCGATCACGCGCAGGAAGTTGGCGCCGGCACGGTCCATCTTGTTGACGAACGCCATACGCGGCACCTGGTACTTATTGGCCTGGCGCCAGACGGTCTCGGACTGCGGCTCGACACCACCCACGGCACAGAACACGGCCACGGCACCGTCGAGGACGCGCAGCGAGCGCTCCACCTCGATGGTGAAGTCGACGTGTCCGGGCGTATCGATGATGTTGATACGATTCTGCGGGAACTGCTGGTCCATACCCTGCCAGAAGCAGGTCGTGGCCGCGGAGGTGATCGTAATACCACGCTCCTGCTCCTGCTCCATCCAGTCCATGACGGCGGCACCATCGTGCACCTCACCGATCTTATGGGAAACACCGGTATAGAACAGAATGCGCTCGGTCGTCGTGGTCTTGCCGGCATCGATGTGAGCCATGATGCCGATGTTGCGATAGCGCTCAATAGGGGTTTTGCGGGCCACAGTAAATTACCTGAAATGTAGTGGTTACCAGCGGAAATGCGCAAAGGCCTTGTTGGCCTCCGCCATGCGATGCGTGTCTTCACGCTTCTTGACGGCCGTGCCGCGGCTTTCGGCCGCATCCATCAGCTCACCGGCCAGCTTCAACGCCATGGATTTCTCACCGCGCTTGCGGGCGGCTTCGACAATCCAGCGCATGGCCAGCGCGTTCTGGCGCGAGGAACGGACCTCGACCGGCACCTGGTAGGTGGCACCGCCGACACGACGCGACTTGACCTCGACCATGGGGCGCACGTTCTCCAGGGCCTGATCCAGGACCTGCATGCCGTCACCCTTCTTTTCGCCGATCTGGTCCAGGGCATCGTAGACGATGTTTTCGGCCACGGACTTCTTGCCGCTGCGCATGATGGTATTGATGAACTTGGCCAGCAGATCGCTCCCGAACTTGGGATCGGGCAGCACCTGACGCTTGGCGATTTCTCTCTTTCTAGGCATATGGGTTTACCTGATAAATGCTTTTCGTATCCTAAGATCAGGCCTTCGGGCGCTTGGCGCCGTACTTGGAACGAGCCTGCTTGCGGTTCTGCACGCCCTGCGTGTCCAGACTGCCGCGCACGGTGTGATAACGCACACCCGGCAGATCCTTCACACGACCGCCGCGGATCAGCACCACCGAGTGCTCCTGGAGGTTATGACCTTCACCGCCGATGTAGCTGGAAACCTCGTAACCGTTGGTCAGACGCACACGCGCAACCTTCCGCATCGCCGAATTCGGCTTCTTCGGAGTGGTCGTATACACGCGCGTACACACGCCGCGCTTCTGGGGACTGGCCTCCAGCGCGGGCACGTTGGTCTTGGCCTTTTTGGTCTTGCGAGGCTTGCGAACCAGCTGATTGATCGTTGCCATCTTAAGGTTTTCTCCTACCCTAAAAAGTACGACAGGCCCTGGCATGGGCCTGTCGGGGGACGCGAATTCTAGGTATATGGCCCTTCCCTGTCAAGGGAAAGGCCATTTTCACTCACTCCTCGGACGTGCCTGCCCCTTCCTCGACCGGCTCGGCGGTCTCGGGTTCGGCCTCTGCCGCACCTTCCCCCGGCAGGGTCAGGTCCAGCATCTCGCCTGCACGATGGCGCCGACGCTCGTTGTGGTAGGCGAGCCCGGTGCCGGCGGGGATCAGACGGCCGACAATGACGTTCTCCTTCAGGCCGCGCAGGTCGTCCCGGGCGCCGCGGGTGGCGGCGTCGGTGAGCACGCGGGTAGTCTCCTGGAAGGAGGCCGCGGAGATGAACGATTCGGTGACGAGCGAGGCCTTGGTGATACCCAGCAGCATCAGATCGTACTTGGCCGGCAGCTTGTCGCCCTCGGCCATCTTCTCGTTCTCCTCCAGTACCCGGGCGCGCTCCACCTGCTCCCCCTTGAGGAACTTGGTCTCGCCGGACTCGGTGATCTCGACCTTGCGCATCATCTGGCGAATGATCACCTCGATGTGCTTGTCGTTGATCTTCACGCCCTGCAGGCGGTAAACGTCCTGGATCTCCTTGACGAGGTACTCCGCCAGCGCGGTCGGCCCCAGCAGGCGCAGGATGTCCTGCGGACTCGGCTCGCCTTCGACAACGACCTCGCCCTTCTCGACGTGCTCACCTTCGAACACGTTGATGTGGCGCCACTTCGGAATCAGCTCCTCGTAGGTATCGCCGTTCTCGTCGGTGATGACCAGACGCTGCTTGCCCTTGGTCTCCTTGCCGAACGAGATGGTGCCGGTACGCTCCGCGAGGATCGCCGCCTCCTTGGGCTTGCGCGCCTCGAACAGGTCCGCGACGCGCGGCAGACCGCCGGTGATGTCGCGGGTCTTGGAGCTTTCCTGCGGGATACGGGCCACAACGTCACCGACCTTCACCTCGGCACCGTCTTCCAGGGCCACCAGGGCCCCCGGCGGCAGCGCATAGTGCGCCGGGATTTCCGTGCCGGCCAGCATCAGGTCCTTACCCTTGGCGTCGAGCAGCTTCACCATCGGACGCATGTCCTTGCCGGCGGAACCACGCGATTTCGGGTCATTCACGACCAGCGAGGACAGGCCGGTGATCTCGTCGGTCTGGCGCGTGATGGTCACGCCCTCGACGAAATCGGTGAATTTGATGCGCCCCGCCACCTCGGTGATGATCGGGTGGGTGTGCGGATCCCAGGAAGCCACTTCCTGACCGGCGACCACCTTCTCGCCATCCTCGACCGAGATGACCGCACCGTAGGGCACCTTGTAGCGCTCTTTTTCACGCCCCTGCTCGTCGACCAGGCCGATTTCACCGGAACGCGAGACCGCCACCAGGTTGTTGTTGCGGTTGCTCACGGTCTTGATGTTGTGCAAACGCACGGTACCCGCGGCCTTCACGGCGATGTTGCTGGCCGCCGCCGAACGGCTGGCCGCGCCACCGATGTGGAAGGTACGCATGGTGAGCTGGGTGCCCGGCTCACCGATGGACTGGGCTGCGATGACACCCACCGCCTCGCCCATGTTGACCTTGTGGCCACGCGCCAGGTCGCGGCCGTAGCAGGCCGAGCAGGTCCCGTAGCGGGTGTCACAGGTGATGACGGAACGCACCATCACCTCATCCACACCCAGGTCCTCCAAGCGGTCGCACCACTCCTCGTCCAACAGGGTGCCGGCCGGGATCAGCACCTTCTTGCCGTCGGCGGAAAGAGCATCTTCGGCCAACACGCGGCCCAGGACGCGCTCGCGCAGCGGCTCGACGACGTCGCCGCCTTCGATAATGGGCTTCATCAGGATGCCGGAGCTGGTACCGCAGTCGTCCTCGGTGATCACCAGATCCTGCGCCACATCGACCAGGCGACGGGTCAGGTAACCCGAGTTCGCGGTCTTCAACGCCGTATCGGCCAGACCCTTACGGGCGCCGTGGGTGGAGATGAAGTACTGCAGAACGTTCAGACCCTCGCGGAAGTTCGCGGTAATCGGGGTCTCGATGATCGAGCCGTCCGGCTTGGCCATCAGGCCGCGCATACCGGCCAGCTGGCGGATCTGCGCGGCGGAACCACGCGCGCCGGAATCGGCCATCATGAAGATGGAATTGAACGACGGCTGCTTGGCGACCTTGCCTTCGGCATTGGTCACCTCGTCGGTGCCGAGCTTTTCCATCATGGCCTTGGCCACCTGCTCGTTGGTACGCGACCAGATGTCGACCACCTTGTTGTAGCGCTCGCCCTTGGTGACCAGACCGGAGGCGTACTGCTCCTCGATCTCCTTCACCTCGGCCTCGGCCGAAGCCAGGATCGGGGTCTTCTCCTCGGGGATGACCATGTCGTCCTTGCCGAACGAGGTGCCGGAACGGGTGGCGTAGCGGAAACCGGTATACATCAACTGGTCCGCGAAGATCACCGCCTCCTTGAGGCCGACCTGGCGATAGGCCACGCCGATCAGCTTGGAAATGGCCTTCTTGCCCAGATCGCGGTTGATGAAGTCGAACGACAGCCCCTTGGGCAGGATATCCGACAGCATCGCACGTCCGACGGTGGTGTCCACGCGCCGGATCACGGGCTCCAATTCGCCCGCCTCGTTCAGCGTCCATTCCTTCACACGGACCTGAACCTTGGCGTGCAGGTCGACATGACCGACCTCATAGGCGCGGCGCGCCTCATTCACGTCGGCGAAGACCATGCCCTCACCGGGAGCATTGATCCGCTCACGGGTCATGTAATACAGGCCGAGCACGATATCCTGGGAAGGCACGATGATCGGCTCGCCGTGGGCCGGCGAAAGCACGTTGTTGGTGGACATCATCAGCGCACGCGCCTCGAGCTGCGCCTCGATGGACAGCGGTACGTGCACCGCCATCTGGTCACCGTCGAAGTCGGCGTTGAACGCGGCGCAGACCAGCGGATGCAGCTGAATGGCCTTGCCCTCGATCAGCACCGGCTCGAAGGCCTGGATACCCAGACGATGCAGGGTCGGCGCACGGTTCAGCATCACGGGATGCTCGCGGATCACCTCCTCGAGTACGTCCCAGACCTCGGCGCCTTCCTTCTCGACCAGCTTCTTGGCCATCTTGATGGTGGAGGCCAGCCCGCGGCGCAGCAGCTTGCCGAAGATGAACGGCTTGAACAGCTCCAGCGCCATCTTCTTGGGCAGACCGCACAGGAGCAGGCGCAGGGTCGGGCCGACCACGATCACGGAACGGCCGGAGTAGTCGACGCGCTTGCCTAGCAGGTTCTGGCGGAAACGCCCCTGCTTACCCTTGATCATGTCGGCCAGCGACTTCAGCGGGCGCTTGTTGGAGCCGGTGATGGCGCGGCCGCGGCGACCGTTGTCGAGCAGGGCGTCCACCGCTTCCTGCAGCATGCGCTTCTCGTTGCGCACGATGATGTCGGGCGCGTTCAGCTCCAGCAGGCGCTTGAGGCGGTTGTTACGGTTGATGACCCGGCGGTACAGATCGTTCAGGTCGGAGGTCGCGAAACGGCCGCCGTCCAGGGGCACCAGCGGACGCAGGTCCGGCGGCAGCACCGGCAGCACGGTCAGGATCATCCACTCCGGCTTGTTGCCGGACTCGATGAAGGACTCGATCAGCTTGAGGCGCTTGGCCAGCCGCTTGAGCTTGGTCTCGGAATTGGTGCTGTCGATCTCCTCGCGCAGGCGGCGTGCCTCGCCCTCCATGTCGATCTGCCGCAGCAGTTCGAACACGGCCTCGGCACCCATGCGGGCATCGAACTCGTCGCCGTGCTCCTCGAGCGCCTCCAGGTACATCTCGTCTGACAGCAGCTGACCCCGCTCCAGGGTGGTCATGCCGGGGTCGATGACGACGAAGGCCTCGAAATACAGCACGCGCTCGATCTCGCGCAGCGTCATGTCGAGCAACAGGCCGATGCGGGAAGGCAGCGACTTCAGGAACCAGATATGAGCCACCGGGCTGGCCAGCTCGATATGGCCCATACGCTCGCGGCGCACCTTGGCCTGGGTCACTTCGACGCCGCACTTCTCGCACACCACACCGCGGTGCTTGAGACGCTTGTACTTGCCGCACAGGCACTCGTAGTCCTTCACCGGCCCGAAGATCTTGGCGCAGAACAGGCCGTCGCGCTCGGGCTTGAAGGTCCGGTAGTTGATCGTCTCCGGCTTTTTGACTTCGCCATAAGACCAGGAACGGATCATTTCCGGGGAGGCCAGAGCGATGCGGATGGCATCGAAGTCCTGGCTCTGGGTCTGCTGTTTAAAGAGATTGAGTAGATCTTTCATCTCACGTCCACCTCGAATTCTGGGGAATCACACTCCGGTCCACAGGCTCAGTCCTGTTCCAGCTCGATATTGATACCCAACGAACGGATTTCCTTCATCAACACGTTGAAGGATTCGGGCATATTGGCCTCCATGCGGTGATCCCCGTCCACAATGTTCTTGTACATCTTGTTGCGACCCTGCACGTCGTCGGACTTGACCGTCAGCATCTCCTGCAACGTATAGGCGGAACCGTAGGCTTCCAGCGCCCACACCTCCATCTCACCGAAGCGTTGGCCACCGAACTGGGCCTTACCGCCCAGCGGCTGCTGGGTGACGAGGCTGTACGGGCCGGTGGAACGGGCGTGCATCTTGTCGTCCACCAGATGGTTGAGCTTCAGCATGTGCATGTAACCGACGGTGACGGGGCGCTCGAACGAATCGCCGGTGCGTCCGTCGTACAGATGGGTCTGCCCGCTTTCCGGCAGGTCCGCCAGACGCAGCATGGCGCAGATTTCCTCTTCGCTCGCACCGTCAAACACCGGGGTCGCCATCGGCACGCCCGCCGTCAGGTTGCGTGCCAGCTCCAGCATCTCGTCTTCACTCAACGCGCTGAGATCGGTCTTGCGCACCGCGCCCTCGTTGTACACCGCCTCGAGGAACTTGCGGACCTCCTCGATCTTGGTGTGGGCCTCCAGCATGCGGCCGACCTTGTGGCCCAGGCCCTTGGCGGCCCAACCGAGGTGCGTCTCAAGCACCTGACCGACGTTCATACGCGAGGGCACGCCGAGCGGGTTGAGGACGATATCCACGGGGGTACCGTCGTCCATGAAGGGCATGTCCTCTTCGGGCACGATCATGGAAACCACACCCTTGTTACCGTGGCGGCCGGCCATCTTGTCGCCCGGCTGCATACGGCGCTTCACGGCCAGGTAGACCTTGACCATTTTCAGCACGCCGGGAGCGAGGTCGTCACCCTGGGCGATCTTCTGCTTGTACTCCTTGAGCCGCTCCTCGAATTCCTTGGCCTGGATTTCGAGCTGCTGCGCGAGAGCCTCCAGCTGCTCGTTGACCTCGTCGTTGCGCATGCGGACCTCGAACCACTTCTGACGGTCCAGGTCGGTCAGGTAGCTTTTGGTCACCTTACTGCCGGCGGCCAGCTTATTCGGGCCACCCTCGGCAACCTTGCCAACCAGCAGCTTTTCGACGCGATCGTAGATATCGTCCTCGTAGATGCGCAGCTGATCCTTGAGGTCCTTGCGCACCCGTTCCAGCTCGGCCTCTTCGATGGCCAGCGCACGCTTGTCCTTCTCGACGCCGTCGCGCGTGAACACGCGCACGTCGATGACGGTGCCTTCCATGCCGGAGGGCACGCGCAGCGAGGTGTCCTTCACGTCCGACGCCTTCTCACCAAAGATGGCGCGCAGCAGCTTCTCTTCCGGGGTCAGCTGGGTTTCGCCCTTCGGCGTCACCTTGCCGACTAGGATGTCTCCCGGCTTCACCTCAGCACCGATGTACACGATGCCCGACTCGTCCAGCTTGGAAAGCAGGCTTTCGCTGACGTTGGGAATATCCGCAGAGATCTCTTCGGCACCCAGCTTGGTGTCGCGCGCGACACAGGTCAGCTCCTCGATATGGATCGAGGTGAAGCGGTCCTCGCGGACCACACGCTCGGAGATGAGGATGGAATCCTCGAAGTTGTAGCCGTTCCAGGGCATGAATGCGACCAGCATGTTCTGCCCCAGGGCCAGTTCACCCATGTCGGTGGAGGAACCGTCTGCCAGCACGTCGCCGCGTGCGATCTGGTCACCCACCTTGACCAGCGGCCGCTGGTTGATGCAGGTGTTCTGGTTGGAACGGGTGTACTTGGTGAGGTTGTAGATATCCACACCCGGCTCGCCCGCGTGGGTTTCATCGTCGTTCACGCGCACCACGACACGGGCAGCGTCGACGGAATCGACCGTGCCGCCGCGACGTGCGCACACCGTGGAACCGGAGTCCACCGCCACCACGCGCTCGATACCGGTACCCACCAGCGGTTTCTCGGAACGCAGGCAGGGCACGGCCTGGCGCTGCATGTTGGAACCCATGAGCGCGCGGTTGGCGTCGTCATGCTCGAGGAACGGGATCAGCGAGGCGGCCACCGACACGATCTGCTTCGGCGACACGTCCATGTACTGGACCTTTTCACGCGGCGCGAGCATGAACTCGTTCTGGTGACGACAGGAGATCAGGTCATCGACCAATGCGCCTTTCGCATCCAGGGTCGCGTTCGCCTGCGCGATGGTGTACTGCCCTTCCTCGATCGCCGACAGGTAATCGATCTGCTCGGTCACCTTGCCGTCAACCACCTTGCGGTAGGGGGTCTCGAGGAATCCGTATGCGTTGGTACGGGCATAAACCGCCAGCGAGTTGATCAGACCGATGTTCGGGCCTTCAGGGGTCTCGATCGGGCATACGCGGCCGTAGTGGGTCGGATGCACGTCGCGCACCTCAAAACCGGCGCGCTCACGGGTCAGACCGCCCGGACCCAGCGCCGAAATACGCCGCTTGTGGGTCACCTCGGACAGCGGGTTGTTCTGGTCCATGAACTGGGACAGCTGGGAGGAGCCGAAGAACTCCTTCACCGCCGCCGCCACCGGCTTGGCGTTGATCAGTTCCTGCGGCATCAGGCCTTCGCTTTCGGCGACGGTCAGGCGTTCCTTGACCGCGCGTTCGACGCGCACCAGTCCGACACGGAACACGTTCTCCGCCATCTCACCGACGCTGCGCACACGGCGATTGCCGAGATGGTCGATATCGTCGACCACGCCATTGCCGTTGCGGATATCGAGCAGCGTATGCAGCACGGCCTGGATGTCCTCGTTGGTGAGGGTGCCCGGACCGGTCAGCTCTTCACGCCCGACGCGGCGGTTGAACTTCATGCGTCCCACCGGCGACAGGTCGTACCGCTCTTCGTTGAAGAACAGGTTTTCGAACAGGTTCTGAGCGGCCTCCTTGGTAGGCGGCTCGCCGGGACGCATCATGCGGTAGATCTCGACCTGCGCCTCGAGCTGGGTCTTGGTCGTGTCGGCACGCAGGGTGTCCGACATGTACGGACCGCGATCCAGGTCGTTGGTGTACAGGACACGGAATTCCTTCACCCCGGCCTGCTGAATCTTGTGCAGCAGTTCCTCGGTGATTTCGTCGTTGACGTTGGCGACCAGCTCGCCGGTGTCGGTGTCGACCAGGCTCTGGGCCACCACCTTGCCAATCAGGTATTCGTCAGGGATGGCAAGCGTCTTGACGTTGGCGCTTTCGAGTTCGCGGATGTGGCGTGCGGTAATGCGACGGCCGGTCTCCACCAGCACCTTGCCCTTGACCGAGATGTCGAAGGTGGCGGTCTCGCCGCGCAGGCGCTCGGGGATCAGGTCCAGCTCGTAACCGTTCTTGCCACGACGAACGATATTGGTATCGAAGAACTGCTCGATGATCTGCTCGTCGTCATAACCGAGTGCGTGCAGCAGCACGGTGGCCGGCAGCTTGCGGCGCCGGTCGATACGCACGTACACCAGATCCTTGGGATCGAATTCGAAATCCAGCCAGGAACCACGGTAAGGAATGACCCGCGCATTGAACAGCAGTTTGCCGGACGAATGGGTCTTGCCCTTATCGTGGTCGAAGAACACACCCGGCGAACGGTGCAGCTGGGAAACGATGACGCGCTCGGTACCGTTGACGACGAAGGTGCCGTGTTCGGTCATGAGCGGCATCTCGCCCAGATAGACCTCCTGCTCCTTGATGTCCTTGACGACCTGGGTGCCCGCCGGGGCCTCCTTGTCGTAAATCACCAGGCGCAGCACCACGCGCAGGGGCGCGGCGTAGGTCAGGCCCCGCAGCAGACACTCCTTGACGTCGAAGATCGGCTGACCGAGGCGATAGCTCACGTATTCGAGATGCACGTGCCCCGAATAGCTGACGATCGGGAATACGGACTTGAAGGCACCATGAAGCCCGAGATCGGCACGCGCCTCGGGGGCATGGTCATTCTGGAGGAACTGGCGGTAGGATTCGACCTGGATCGAGAGCAGATCCGGGACCTCCAGTATCTGTGGACGCTTGCCGAAATCCTTTCGAATCCGCTTTTTCTCTGTAAAACTGTAGGCCATTGTCTTTCCTCTCACAGAACCAACTCGCTACGCACACCGCAAACCAGGTACAAAAAATCAAGCAGCAAAAGGCCGGCGATGCGGCATCGCCAGCCTTTCACTCAGTACAACAAACCAGCCTTTGACAACAGAGGCAGCTTACTTAAGCTCGACCTTGGCGCCGGCTTCCTCAAGCTGCTTCTTGATGTCTTCGGCCTCATCCTTGGACGCGCCTTCCTTAACGGTGGAAGGTGCACCCTCAACCATTTCCTTGGCCTCCTTCAGGCCCAGACCGGTGATGGTGCGGACCACCTTGATGACGCCCACCTTGTTGTCGCCGAAGCTGGACATGACAACGTCGAAGCTGTCCTTCTCTTCGGCGGCGGCGGCTTCACCGCCACCGGCAGCCATCGGTGCCGCGGCCACAGCAGCGGCAGCGGAAACGCCGAACTTCTCTTCCATCGCGGAGATCAGATCGACGACCTCCATCACGGTCATATTGGAAATCGCTTCCAAGATATCTTCTTTGGACACAGCCATGGTATTACTCCTGTCAATTCCGAGTCATGAAATCAAAATCAAGCAGTCGCCTGCTTCTGGTCGCGGACTGCTGCGACGGTGCGAACCAGCTTGCCGGGCACCTCGTTGACGGTACGGGCAAACTTCTCGATCGGGGCCTTCATCACGGCCATGAGCAGGCTCAGTGCCTGATCACGGGTCGGCAGGCTGGCAAGGCGTTCCAGCTCGGATGCAGCGAACATCTGTCCGCCGATCGAAACCAGCTTTACCTTGAGCGCCTCGTTCTCCTTGACGAAGTCCTTGATCACCCGCGCTGCCGCACCAGGATCTTCCTGGGAAAACGCGTACAACAGCGGGCCGACCATCCCTTCGCTCATGCATTCGAAGTCAGTACCTTCGACTGCACGACGCGCAAGGGTGTTCTTCACCACACGCATATAAACGCCACCGTCACGCGCCTTGGCACGCAGTTCGGTCAGCGCCTCCACACTCAAGCCGCGGTATTCAGCCGCAACTGCCGAGTGTGCATTAGCAGCCACCGCGGCCACTTCAGAGACAACCTGCTTTTTGTCTTCCAACGTGAGTGCCACAGTTAACTACCTCCTGGTTCGATGGGGGTTACCACCACCGTATTACTCCAGCCGCCCATCTGGACGGCCTCCGAACGGCTCCCCCGCACCAGGCATTCCTGACTCGGGTTGCACCGTCTGCGCAGGCCGGGAAATCCCGTTTATGTGTCACCACACCTGCGGTCTTGGACGATTTGCATCCTTGCACATCCCAGGCCTGACGGCCCCGGGGCTCGGCCTGAGCCCCGCCGGCCGCCCGAAGACGGCCGAATTCCTTAACTCAGCCTCAGAACGAGAGGCTGGTCTGGTCCAGCGAGATGCCCGGCCCCATGGTCGTGGAGACGGTCACCTTTTTCATATAGACACCCTTGGCCGAGGCGGGTTTCGCCTTGGTCAGGTCGGCGAGCAGCGCGTTGAGGTTCTCCTCCAGCGCCTTGGGCTCGAAGCCCACCTTGCCGATCGTGCAATGGATGATGCCGGCCTTGTCGGTCCGGTAACGCACCTGACCCGCCTTGGCGTTGTTCACCGCGGTCGCCACATCAGGGGTCACGGTGCCCACCTTGGGGTTCGGCATCAGCCCGCGCGGCCCCAGAATCTGGCCCAGCTGGCCGACGACGCGCATCGCGTCCGGAGAGGCGATGACCACGTCGAAATCCATGCGCCCGCCCTTTACTTCTTCGGCGAGATCCTCGAAGCCGACCACGTCCGCACCGGCCGCTTTGGCGGCATCAGCCGCCGCGCCCTGGGCGAAGACCGCCACACGCACGCTCTTGCCCGTGCCGTGGGGCAGCACCGTCGACCCGCGCACGACCTGATCCGATTTGCGGGGATCGACGCCGAGATTCACGGCGACGTCCACCGCCTCCGCGAACTTCACGGTCGACAGATCCTTGAGCAGGGTGAAGGCCTCGGTGGCCGGATAGAGCCTGCCGCGCTCCAGCTTTTCGTTGATCAGCTTCTGACGTTTGCTCAGGCGTGCCATTACTCGACCCCCTCCACTTCAAGACCCATGCTGCGCGCACTGCCGGCGATGGTCCGCACGGCAGCATCCATATCGGCAGCGGTCAGATCGGGCATCTTGGTCTTGGCGATTTCTTCCAGTTGCGCGCGATTCACCTTGCCCACCTTATTGGTGTTCGGGGTGCCGCTGCCCTTCGGGATGCCGGCCGCCTTCTTGAGCAGCACGGCCGCCGGCGGGGTCTTCATAATGAAGGTGAAACTACGGTCATTGTAGACCGTAATCACCACCGGAATCGGCAGACCCTGCTCAATGCCCTGACTCTGGGCATTGAAGGCCTTACAGAACTCCATGATGTTCACACCGTGCTGACCCAGCGCCGGGCCAACGGGCGGACTGGGATTCGCCTGGCCTGCAGGGACCTGCAACTTGATATACGCCTGAATCTTCTTTGCCATGATTTCACTCCAACGGGTGCAAGCGCCTCTCGGCTCCCCGGTTGTTTAACTTGCGGCCTTGGTGAGCCGCCCGTCAGGCCTTTTCGACCTGGTGGAACTCGAGCTCCACCGGCGTCGAACGACCGAAAATCTGTACCGCCACCAGCAGGCGGCTCTTGTCGTAATTGACCTCTTCGACAACGCCATTGAAGTCGTTGAAGGGGCCATCGGTGACACGCACCACTTCGCCCACCTCGAACAGGACCTTGGGCCGGGGGCGCTCGACGCCTTCCTGAATGCGGTGCAGGATCGCGTCGGCCTCCTTGTCGCTGATGGGCGCAGGCTTGTCGCTGGTGCCGCCGATGAAACCGAGCACCTTGGGCGCCTCCTTGACCAGATGCCAGGAGTCGTCACCCATCTCCATCTGCACCAGCACATAGCCAGGGAAAAACTTGCGCTCACTGCGCCGTTTCTGCCCTTCCTTCATCTCCACCACTTCTTCGGTGGGGACCAGAATCTGACCGAACTTATCCTCCATGTGAAAACGCTTGATACGCTCCTCGAGCGAACGTTTCACCTGGTTTTCAAAGCCCGAATAGGCGTGCACAACGTACCAACGCAGCGCCACATCAACCTCCATGATGAATCAGGAACTGCACCGCCCAGCCGAGGAACATATCCAACAGCCAAAGGAACAGCCCAAGTACCAGCACCATCCCGATTACGACCAGGGTGGTCTGGGTGGTTTCAGTCCGGGTCGGCCAGACGACCTTGCGCACCTCGGTACGCGAGTCCTGCAGGAAGCCCAGCAACAGGCGCCCCCGCATGGTCGTGGCGCCGATGCCGAGTGCGACCGCCGTCACCCCCAGCAAACCGAGCACGCGATACAGCAGGGAGGCCTCGGCGTAGTAATAAAAACCACCAATGGCGACCAGCAACAGCAGCACCGCCACCGCAAGTTTTACGGTATCGAATGCCGAACCCTGTTCGTTTTGTTTAGCTGCCGCCATGATGTATTACCTAGTTTGCCGCCTAACGTGAGGTGGCAGGCCAGGAGGGACTTGAACCCCCAACCTGCGGTTTTGGAGACCGCTGCTCTGCCAATTGAGCTACTGGCCTAGACCGTTACCCTGAAACGCGAAAGAACGGTGGGTCGCCCCACCGTCCTTCCAACTGACCATAAGACGCCCGAGATTACTCAATAATCTTGGACACCACGCCGGCGCCGACGGTGCGGCCGCCCTCGCGGATTGCGAAGCGCAGACCTTCTTCCATGGCGATCGGGTTGATCAGGCTCACCGTGATCTTCACGT